>JANNXL010000357.1:0-4107 GCA_031409575.1 Hyphomicrobium sp. | reverse complement strand
AAACTGTCGGCGTTCGTGATGTTCATTCTGATAGGCGCGCGGATTTTTTCGCTGACGTTCTATGGCGTCAATGGCCATGTCTGGGTTGAGCACCTGCTCACGGGCTTACCTGGCGGGCTTTACGGATTTCTCATCGCCGTCAACCTGATGGTATTTCTGCTTGCCTTCTTCCTCGACTTCTTCGAACTCGCCTTCATCATTGTGCCGCTATTGAAACCTGCCGCCGAGGCCATGTTCCGCACGTCGCCCGAAGCCGTGGCTATGGCGAAGTCGTTTGGGTTTGCAGTGCTAACGGCTACCGATCCAAGTGGTGCACTCGTTGAAAAAGTCGCCGATGTCGGGCCGTTTATGATTTGGCTTGGCGTACTGCTGGCCGTCAACATGCAGACAAGCTTCATGCATCCCCCGTTCGGTTTTGCGTTGTTCTACCTCCGCTCGGTCGCGCCTTCGGAGCCCTATCAAGACCGGTTAACCGGAAAACACACAGAGCCCGTGACCACGGCACAGATTTACTGGGGGGCGGTGCCCTACGTTGGCATACAGATTTTCATGGTGGCTTTGGTACTGGCTGCGCCGTGGCTTGTGATTAAGGCACAGCCGCCACGCTCGGTTGTGGAGCCGCCGGCAATCTCGCAACAGCGTGGCAAAATGGGTGACGCGGCCGCTGGCGGAACGGTTCGGAAATTTGCGTTACCGTCCTCTCCGCCGGAAATTGAGGGGGCTCCAGCTCCGTCGGAGACGGGGCCGGGCGCGCCGGTTCTCGATATGGATGAACTGCCCAACTTCGATATTCCGGAGAAAAAGCAAGAAAAACAATAAATTGGAGTATTTTGGCAAGCGCTTTGACCCAGCGATAAGAATAGCTTTTCCTTCCGATAAGCGTTTGTTTGTCTTCGCTCACGAAAACGCTATTTGAGTTTATCGGCGTTGCTTGATACGCAACTGGTAACGCCGGGCTGCTGAAGAGTGGTTCGGAGGTGAGATCAAAAATCCAACTGGAGTATTCCTCATGAAGACCTGGACCAAGCCCGCAGTTCGCGAAACGGAAGTCGGCCTCGAAGTGACGTCGTACCTCCCGGCAGAAATCGACCTGATCTAATCGGTCAATCCAGTTTCTGGATTTGAAACGCGGTGGCCCAACGGCTGCCGCGTTTTTTATCGTTGCTTGGCGCATTGCGACCCCGCCAAGCAGGGTCGCCCTGCGCAACGCATCAAGTTCCTCTTGGCTTAGCCCGTGCTGTCGGCATCGCATTTGCCGGATCTTCGGGCCAGGGGTGACGCGGGTATTTGCCCTTCATGTCGGCCTTCACCGCCGACCACGACCCCGCCCAGAAGCCCGGGAGATCGCGCGTAATTTGTATGGGCCGGTGTGCTGGTGACGTGAGATTGAGCGTCAGCGGCAGCCGGCCTCCTGCTATGGCGGGATGCTGTTTCAAGCCGAACAATTCCTGCACTCTAATGGTCAGCGCAGGCGCACCCGCCCCCTCGTAGTCAATGGCATGACGATTGCCAGTTGGGGCTTCGAAATGTGTGGGCGCTTCGTCATCAATGCGGCGCTTGAGCGGCCACGGGATCAGCGCGTCGAGCGCCTGCCCGAGATCATCGGCGCCGATCTCACTGAGCTTTGTTTTGCTCGCAAGATAAGGTGCCAGCCAATTTTCAACGGCAGACGTTAAAGCCGCGTCTGTCAGATCTGGCCAATCGGCTCCGCCAGCCGTTTTGAGAAACGCCACTCGGTCACGCAATTGGATCTGCGCCCTGGTCCACGGCAGTCGCGCGATGCCGAGAGAAGCCACACCACGTGCCAGTACCAGCGCGGTTTCATCCGAAGGCACAACGGCACGTGGATCACTTGACAGCGCTATCGCATCGAGCCGCCGCACACGGCGGGCGCGCACAGCTGCGGCCGTCTCGTCGAAAAAAACTTCATCGGCTTGGCGGATTCGGTCGCCTGCTATCTCGAACACTTCAGCTTCATCACATGCGGCAGCAAGAAGAATGCGCGTTGAAGCTGCGGTTCCTTGCAAATCCGCCACCACAAGAAAAGATGCCCGCGCCAGAGGCGAGGCGGCATCGAGATTGGCACCGCGTCCGTTAGCCAGCAGAAACTGCCCAGCCGCGCCTCGCGCTTTTGCAAGACGGTCGGGGAAGGCAAGTGCCAGCAATGAGGCTGCACTTGCTGAATACGGGCTCGCGTTGGAATCGCGCATTGCAGCCCCGCGTTTCACAGCGGCAACAGCCTGCTTGGCCCAGCCATCGGCAAGCCGCCGCATTTCTTCTGCCCGGCGCGAGCGGTCGTTGCGGAACTGAGACAATCGATGCGACAGGTCCGTGTCGTTGCCGCCAAGCCCGCGTTCCACAAGGACAGCTGCGATCATGGCTGCGTCGCGTTCGTCACCATTGTCCGCCGCTGACAGCACCATGCGTGCAAGGCGTGGCGGCAGCGGCAAGGCACGGATGCACTCGCCGAGTTTGGTGATGCGGCCGCTCGCGTCAAGCGCACCCAGTGCCACCAAATCTTCCCGGGCCGCTGAGATGGCGGCGGCTGGCGGTACGTCAAGAAACGGCAGCATGGTTGGGTCGGTTACGCCCCATTCAGCGCAATCGAGGAGGAAACCGGAAAGATCTGCCGCGCGGATTTCTGGCTCTGCATACGCTGGCAGCGAGGCCGTTTGCGGCTCGTCCCACAGCCGATAGCAGACACCGGGTTCCGTACGGCCGGCTCGCCCGCGGCGTTGATCTGCTGAGGCACGCGATACGCGCACGGTCTCAAGACGCGTCACGGCAACGCCCGGCTCATAGCGCGGCACGCGCGCCAGCCCGCAATCAATGACGATGCGTACCCCTTCAATTGTCAGCGAGGATTCAGCAATTGACGTGGCAAGCACCACTTTGCGTTGGCCTGGAGGTGCAGGCGAGACAGCGCGGTCCTGAGCCTCGATGTCCATAGCGCCGTAGAGTGGAGCCAGAATGACCGAAGCATCGCTCAACCGCTCGATGAGCCGTTCTTCGACGCGACGGATTTCCCCTTGGCCGGGTAAAAACGCCAGTACTGAACCAGGCTCGGCGCGGAGCGCTTTCAGTATGGCGTCCGACATCTCGTCTTCGATGCGCGAGGTGGCGGTGCGGCCCAGATAGTGCGTGGCAACATCGAACGCGCGGCCCTGGCTTTCGATGACGCTGGCGTTTCCCAACAACCCCGCCACCCGCGCGCCATCGAGGGTTGCGGACATCACGAGCAAGCGCAAATCGTCGCGCAACCCGCGCTGACAATCGAGCGCCAGAGCCAAGCCCAGATCCGCGTCGAGCGACCGTTCATGATATTCGTCAAACATTACGGCAGCGATGCGTGTAAGGCCGGGATCATCCAGGATCATGCGCGTAAAAACGCCTTCGGTGATCACCTCAATGCGCGTATGGGGTCCGATTTTCGACGACAGACGTGCGCGCAAACCTACCGTTTCGCCCGTGCGCTCGCCAAGCGTTTTGGCCATCCGTTCCGCAGCCGCACGCGCAGCCAAACGGCGCGGCTCTAGGATCAATAATTTGCCACCGTTCACCCAAGGCTCATTGAGTAGAGCAAGGGGCACGCGCGTCGTTTTGCCGGCCCCCGGCGGGGCCACGAGCACAGCCGCGTTGGATGAAACCAGTGCACGGCGCAATTCATCGAGAACGGCATCGATTGGCAGCGCGTCCGCCGCGGCGTTGCTGGCCGCTGTCACGGAGTTCCGGCGCTATGCCGGATGGCGGCGATGTTGCGGGCGTAGGCATCGCGCCCGCCGCCCTTGAACACAGCCGATCCCGCGACCAAAACATTCGCCCCTGCGCGGACCACGAGTGGTGCGGTTTCATGCGTGATGCCACCATCGATCTCGATGTCGATGGGCCGGTTGCCGATAAGCGCCTTCACGCGGCGGACTTTTTCAATCACTGGGTTGATGAAGGCCTGGCCGCCAAAGCCAGGGTTTACAGTCATAAGCAAGATCAGGTCCAGCCGGTCGAGCACGTACTCGATCACACTTTCCGGCGTCGAAGGGTTGAGCGACACACCGGCCTTCTTCCCAAGCGCTTTGATGGCCTGAAGCGAACGGTCGAGGTGCGGCCCCG
>JANNXL010000356.1:0-17734 GCA_031409575.1 Hyphomicrobium sp. | reverse complement strand
GCGGAATTATCGAGGAGCGCCTTGTTCCAGTTGGACGCCGCGTTGTGGATGTCGATCGCGGTGGCGGCCGCCTCGATGGGGCTCATGCCATAGTGATCGTTGGCCGGATGAAAGAGGCGCATGTGCAAAATGGAACGCACGCCGGGAACGGCATCGCCTTCAAAGCGCACGGTCTGCCCGCCGGCTGTGTATTCGTATCCTTCCGGCCAGCCTTCGGGACCGGGGATCACTTTCATGCGGTCGGGACGCAGCACGTGCAGTTCGCGCAACTGGCCGCCGGCCGCCACCACTTCAACGTAGGCGTTGCCTGCGACCAGCAGAAAGCCGAACCAATTCTCCAAAAAGTCTTGGCCGGTGTGATCGGGGCTGGGCTTGGCGAGTAGATGGAGCAGGGGATGGGCGTCGAGGTCTTGGTCGCCCTCGTACAACAGCAGCGGCACGGAGGCTGCGGCCTCTGCAATCATGCGCACGCAGCGGTAGACGATGGCGTTTTGCATAAAGCCTTCGCGCGCAAAGGCTGCGTAGTCGCGCGGCGTCCACACCGGACGGCCAAGGCTCTCGAACGCGATGAGCGCGCCAACGCGGCTGGCTTTTTGATCGATGGGCGTTTGGCCAACGGGGCTTGACCAGCGCGGCATCAGCCGGGCCAGCGCGTCTGTGATACGCGGCATGAAAAGTCCTTTTGCTTGGCGCATGGCGACTCCGCTTTGCGGAGCCGGCCGCCATACGCGGAAGAAAATTGAATCGACCGCGAAGAGGTGTCTGACACTCCGGGTCAGACACCGGAAATCTTCGAAAGCGCGAACGGAGAGTTGAGCGAAGTTCCGTTTTCGTCGCTGGGGTAAGACAAAAGAAGCGTCATGCTCGCGCGTTGTGCAAGGTGTCTGACCCAGAGTGTCAGACACCAAAACATTGATTTTTTAGCAATGCTATGAAGTGTTGCACTCATAACAAAATAAGCGAGGAGGTGTCTGACACTCCGGGTCAGACACCGGAAATCAACTTATCGGACCTACGCGGTCTAAAGCTGCCGCACGCTCGGCTTTGCCTTGCCGCTCAGCATCAAATCCGTAATCGCCCAGACAAGGGCATCAAGCCGGTCGGGACTGCGCCCGCCAGCGAGACCATCGGCGCCAAAGCAGCACATTTGATCTTCGAGAATGCCGAAGCTGCCAACGTGCGCGATGCGGCCCTCGGCATAAAGTGCGGCCACAGGTTCGGCGCGCAGCCACTTGCCGCGCGTGGCGTGAACTTTTCGCACGGGCACGCTGTCGTCGATCTGGCGCAGAACGCCAACAACCAGATCACCGCCCTGGTTGACCTCGGCGACGATGCGGTCGGCCTGGTAGTCTTGATAGAGCGCAATTGCAGCGCGCGCCCAGACATGCGGCTCGCGGCCTTGCAGTGTGCGATCAGCCAGAATGTAGCCGCGCCCATCGATGCCAAGCCCCGCGACTACGATCCCGCAGGCATCAGACGTGGCTGTCGAGGTCACGGGCGGATCGAGCGCCACCACAATGCGGGTCAGCTCGGGTGCGGCTTTGACGCGCGACGCTTCGATCCAATCGCGCCGCCACAAGCTGCCCGACTGATCGGCAATGATTTCACCCATCAGTTCCTGACGCCCTAGGATGGTGCCGGCATAGCGCCGGGTCATTTCCGAAATGAAAGACGGTGCCAGATGCGCCGCGTTGTCGTGGGTTGAGGCCCGCGTGACGACGCTCGACGGGTCCTCAAGCAGCTTCTGTAAAAGCGGCACGGGCCGCGGCGTGGTTGTCACCACGACTTGCGGGGCAGGACCCAAACGCAAGCCGAACTGCAGCATATCCCACACATGATCGCCATCCCGCCACTTGGCGATTTCATCGCACCAGGCGGTATCGAACTGCGGACCGCGCAGGCTATCGGCATCTTCAGCCGAGAAGACCTGAGCGATGGCCCCATTGGGCCACACGACTTGCTGCTTTGAGCTTTCAAAATGCGGGCGCTCATCATCGGCGTGAATGGATAAGAGGCCCGAGTCGCCCTCGATCATCACGCGGCGAACCTCAGCCAGTGTCTCGCCGACGAGCGCGATACGCCGCGATAAAGGTTGCCCCGGCCCTAACAGGCCCAGCACCTTGGCGCGGATCCATTCCGCCCCGGCCCGTGTTTTGCCGGCGCCGCGCCCGCCTAAAATGAGCCAGACCCGCCAGGGGTTCGCATGATCAGCGGGTTCGGGCGGTAGTTGATCTGCCCGCGCCCAAAAACGCCAATCGGTCTTGAGGCGTTCGAGCTCGTCGAGCGAGAGTTCACTCAGGCTTTGCGTGAGCCTGCCATTGTGCGTTGAGTCGTTCCAGGCGTTCCGCAATCTCGCGACGGAGCTGTTCGGCTTTGAGGTATGCATCGCCGCGCTTGTCTCCGTGTGCGGCCTCGGCCGCCTGTGTCATGCCTGCTGCAATGTCGGCGACTTTTTCCAAGTTGCCCACGAGCGTGCCAAAGCTGCGCGTCACGCGGGCTTGATCTTCGGCGGACTGAGGATCGGCGGTTGTCATTAGGGTCTCCAGGTTGTCGAGTTGAACATCGATGAGGCGATAGAGCCGGGCGACGCGGACTTCAGGCGCATCGGGCGCCCGGTGCTGCCGTCGCGCCCCGGCTAGCACTGCACACCCAAGCTGTGCCACGCGCTGCCGGTGATTGGTTTGAGAGAGGGGACGCGCGCCCCACACTTCCTTGTCCCTTCGCCGCGTGATGGTGCTGGTGTTGATGCCAAACCTTTGTTCAAGACTGGCGTAAGTTTCCGTCGTTTCCTCAACGCAACGGCGGATCTCAGCCCATGTTGCTTCATCAAGCTTCATGCCGCGCGCTCACTGTGATTTTGGGACGGGAAAGTGTGGGTGGTGATGGTGTGGGGGGTGAAAGCTGCGGGCCGCATGAACTGCGGGGCCAGCGGATGCAAATCTCTCTGCACACTTCTCGAACCCTACAACAAAGGTACTGCAGGAGTCGCGCGCTGTCAACGGCTATATTCATTTTTTCTGTTTTATTTCAATGTCTTATGGAGCCTTCAAAATCCTAACTCCCCAGGATACTCCAGCCGGAACGGGCGGGGATAAAGTTTGCTGTCCGGCGCCCGCGCAAGAAACGCCGCATCAGACCCGAAAACGCCGCCTGAGCCTTTCGTGCGTTCTTGGATCGTCTTTAAAATGTACTTCCGTATACGGTTTTCAAGTCGCGGTGCCGGCGCGATACCCGCGAGCGCCGTAATACAAAATGTACAAATAACCCGGCACCGCGATCACGGCGTAGGCGAGCTGGAAATCGATGTGCTGTTTGAGGTGTGCGAACACATAGGGAAGGATCGCGCCCCCGGCGATGGCCATGATGAGCAGCGCCGAGCCCGTTCCCGTGTGCCGGCCAAGACCTTTGATCGCGAGCGGGAAAATCGCTGGCCACATCATCGCGTTGGCGAAACCCAGCGCCGCGATGAAGGCGACCGAGACATACCCCGTCGTCATATAGGCTCCCAGCGTCAACACCACACCAAGCAGAGCTGACACCGCGAGATAGCGTTCTTGGGAAACAAAGCGCGGGATCACTAAGAGCCCAGCGACGTAGCCGACCAGCATCGCGAACAGTGTGTAAGATGTAAACAGGCGCGTATCGTCGAGCGGCAGGCCGAAGCCCGCGCCATAGACGCCGATGGCATCACCCGCCATCACTTCGACGCCGACATACAGAAAGAGACACACGACGCCCAGCCACAAATGCGGAAAACTGAAGATGCTTCCTTGCGAGTGCCCGATCATGTGTTCGTCGTTGGCGGTCTCGGGATGAAGGTCGGGCAAACTCGAACGCGCAATCCAAAGTGCGAGAAGGGCAAGCAGAGCAGCCATAATCATGTACGGCCAGTACACTTGCCCGGCGAACGTATCGAGCAAAGCATTGCGCGCTTCCGGCGATTGAGCCGCTTTCACGCGCGCATCAAAGTTGTCGAGACCGTTGAGGACCAATGCTCCAAACACGAAGGGAGCGAGCAGCCCCGCGAACTTATTGCAAATACCCATGAACGCGATGCGCTGTGCCGCGGCATCAATGGGGCCGACAATGCTGATGTAGGGGTTCGACGCTGTTTGCAGAAGCGAGAGCCCTGCGCCAATTACGAACAAGCCAGTGAGCGCACCTGGATAAACGCGCATGGTTGTAAAGTGACCGAATATAACCGCGCCAATGGCCATCACGAGCAGGCCCAGCGCCATGCCCTTCTTCATGCCGGTGGCACGCAATACCGCCGACGAGGGCAGCGCCAGAAAAAAGTAGGAGAGATAGAATGCCATCGGCACGAGAAACGCATTCACATCGTCGAGATCAAACGCGAGTTTGACGAACGTGATGAGCGGCCCGTTTAGCCACGTCACAAATCCGAAAATGAAGAACAGCATCCCGATGGTGATCATCGGGCCAAGCGTGGTGGTTGTTTCGCGCTGAGCTTCCGTGTGAGTCAAGATGTCCTCGAAGTGATTTGAGCGCGAAATGTTGAGTCTTGTGGCTCGTCTCTATCAAACACTGCCCAACTCGTCATCCTCGCCGTTCGAGGGCGATTGAGCCCGAGAACGCCGGGGATCCAGCGCAAGAAGTGTCCGGAGGACACGCTAGATCTTGTGTCTTCGACGGGTCTTTCGCTGGATCCCCGACTTGCTCCAGCTGCGCTTTCGCGCGACGAGGATGATGGGCTAGTGCGTCATTTCCTAAATTCGCGAGTTAAACTTCATCACCGGCTCCTGCGTTTCCAAAGCCCGAACAATGATTTCACTGCGGGCGGCTCATCGGCGGTTGCGATTGCGGCGATCAAGCCTGCTGCCCCGCGAACAACTTTGCGATGCGTCCAGTATCCTAAGTGAGCGCGATACGCGGCAAGCGCGGGAAAGACATAGCTCACCATCCGCCGCCAAAAGCCTTCCGAGGCGACCTCAATATCGGTCAACAAGGGTTCGGCCGCATAGGCCTCGTTGAGGGGCTTTAGCGGGTAGCCGAGGAGATCGTTGCGGCTGTAATAGTTGAGCCAGCGAACGCGGCTCAAGGTTTTCTCATCGAGGCTGTGCCCGGGGAACGCCGCGCGTGCACCCTCTCCGCGGGTGCGCGTAATCGGGAATACCCGGTTGGGTCCGAATGTAAATGTAAAGAGCGGCATGTTGGAGCCCATCATCACGAGGCCCGCCAGAGTATCCAAGCGCCGGAACGGTGAGCCGCCCTTGAGATACGTCACGAACTTTCCAACTTCCTCGTCGTCAGCGGCGACCTCTGCGGCGCTCATGTTTTTGATCGAATTGATGTCCCAGGCAAACGACGACGTGATGTGGCATCCCAGCGAGTGCCCAATGAAGATCAGCGGCCTGTCCGGCAGATTGTCTTTGTCGAGGTCTTCGAGAACCGCGCGCACCTGCGCCTGAATTTCGTAGTAGGCCGAGTTGCGGAAGTTCTTTGTCTTCTGATAGGCGGCGGCGTCCCCCAGCCCTTGGATCACTAGCCGGCGCAGGTTGGTTTCGGCGAACAGCCCCTGGGTGCGCACTTGGTCCAGATACTGCTCCTGACGCACACGCACGCACTCGGCCCAGTAGACCGATCGGAATGTCACATGCTCACGCAGCCGCTTGGGCAAAGCCGCCACGATGGCCGCTTGCATGGGTTCGGCGTAGTTTGCTTCGAGCGTGTTGATGCCATGCACGAACACGACGGCAACCGGCTGCGCCATGAATTTTCCCCATAAGAGTGGGCACAAACTGGCCAGCCTGCGGCTCCCCGTCAAGGCTCGTCCGAGAGCCCTCCATAAACTCCCCTGTTATCGTGGCAGCAAGCAGGCTAAAATCAGGTCATGACCTTGCAAACGTCTCATCTGACGGGCTCCAAGCCCGGCCTCAAACCGCTCACGTTCTATGGCGTCGAGGTGGCGTCCCGGCTGCTGCTCGGCACCGCACTCTACCCCTCGCCTCAGATCATGACGGACGCGGCGCGTGCAGCCAACGCCGGCATCGTGACGGTCTCGCTGCGGCGCGAACAGGCGCGCGGCAAATCCGGTGAGCGCTTTCTCGATCTCATCCGTGCTCTGCCAGTGCATGTGCTGCCAAACACCGCCGGCTGCCGGACCGCGAAGGAGGCCATCACCACGGCACAGATGGCACGCGAGTTGTTTGATACCGATTGGATCAAACTCGAAGTCATCGCCAATGACGATACACTGCAACCGGATTTGTTCGGCCTCGTTGAAGCGGCAAACATCCTGTGCCGCGATGGCTTCAAGGTATTCCCTTACACGACCGAAGACCTTGGCGCAGGAGAGCGTCTGCTGACGGCCGGCTGCGAAGTCCTCATGCCATGGGGCGCACCCATTGGAACCGGACGCGGGCTTGCCAATGTCTATGGTTTGACATCGATGCGCGCGTACTTCCCGGGCGTTCCGCTGGTGATCGATGCGGGCATCGGCGCACCCTCGCACGCCGCCCACGCCATGGAACTGGGATACGATGCGTGTCTGCTCAACACCGCTGTTGCCAAAGCCGGTGACCCGGTCGCGATGGCACGCGCGTTTGCACAAGCCATTGAAGCTGGCCGCACAGCGTATGAAGCGGGCCTAATGGAAATGCGCGATATGGCGCAACCTTCGACGCCCGTTGCCGGCACGCCGTTTTTCGATATGCAGGGCAAGCCGTGAGCCTCGACGTCTTCTATCCGATTGTGCCCAACTGCGCCTGGCTTGCGCGCTTGGCTCCGCTCGGCATCAAGACCGTACAGTTGCGGTTGAAGGATGCGCCGCCCGATCAGATCGCACGCGAAGTGCTGATGGCTGTAAAGCTGTCTGCCACCTATAACATGCAGCTCATCGTCAACGACCACTGGCACGCGGCGATCGATGCAGGTGCAGGCTTCGTCCACCTTGGGCAAGAAGATTTGGCCGCAGCCGATCTACCCGCTCTCAAGCAAAGAGCCATCAAGACCGGCATCTCGACGCACAGCGAAGACGAACTCGAAACGGCTTTAAGGGCTGAACCTGACTACGTGGCCCTCGGCCCCATTTATGAGACCAAACTCAAGGCCATGGCCTGGGCACCCCAAGGGCTCGATCGCATTACGAAATGGAAAGCCCGGATAGGTGGCCTGCCCCTGGTCGCCATCGGCGGCATCACACCAGAGCGCGCGGGCGGCGTGCTGGCTGCAGGTGCCGATAGCGTGGCCGTGATCACCGATTTCATAACGGCCCCGCACCCCGAAGCTCGCGTCTCGCTCTGGCTCGATTGGGCGGCGCTTCAACGCTCACAGGGCTAGCCATCAGGACCGCTGGGACAACCGATCAGAAACTTCGTGTGGCGATCACGCACTTGCGATTTGTAGTTACCGGTCTTGTCGCCTATCTGATGGTCATCAAACAGCGGGTGACGACATCCCGCCAGCTTAAACGGAGAGACATCATGAAGATCTGGACCAAGCCTGCCGTGCGCGAAACCGAAGTCGGCCTCGAAGTTACGTCGTACCTGCCGGCTGAAATCGACCTGATCTAATCGGTCAATTTCGCTACTGAATTAAGAGCGCGGTGGCCCAACGGCCGCCGCGTTTTTGTTTGTGGGAGACCTTGCTCTTGTGCTCCGTAGGCCGGGTAGAGCCTTCGCGAGACCCGGCACAGTGCCGATCCCGGATTGTCTGTGTCGGGTCTCGTTCCTCGACCCGGCCGACAGGTCACTCCACTTTCGCGTCCCGGAAATAAGGCTCGACGACACCCTTGAGTTTGACGGTGATCGGGTTGCCGGCGCGATCTTTCGCGTTGCCGGCCGCAACCTTGATCCAGCCCTCGCTGACACAGTACTCTTCGACGTTGGTTTTCTCGACGCCGCCAAAGCGCACGCCCACATCGCGCTCAAGGATCTGCGCATTATAATGCGGGCTCTTGGGATTGGTCGAAAGGCGGTCGGGCAAGGTGTCGGTCATTCGATATTGCTTTCTTACAAGCGTGCTTTGCAACGGCGATGTTGCGGGTTTAGCTCAAGGCTTTTGCCGCTGGAATACGTCGAACTGATAGCCGGCGCAAGAACGAGACTGCGGGTAAAATGCACCCTGCAGCGAAGAATGACGGATTGATGTTATAGTAACACTTATGATACCATAACAGTGATGGAGATTATCGAATACGATTGCCCTGATGGCCGGCAGCCTTTTGGCGACTGGTTCACAGTGCTCGATCCAGTTGCTGCGGCTAAGGTCACAACAGCATTGACCAGGCTCGGCCTCGGGAACACCTCGAATGTCAAAAGTGTCGGGTCAGGTGTCTTCGAAGTGAAGATAGATTTTGGCCCGGGCTACCGGGTGTATTTCGGTAAGGACGGGGCCGAGTTCGTCATTTTACTTGGCGGCGGCACAAAGAAACAGCAACAGCGCGACATCGAGAACGCGCACAAGCTTTGGCGGGACTATAAGGCCGCCAAGAAAGGCACGATCTGACATGCCCCTTACCCGCACCTTCAAAGATTCGGTCAAATCACGCGCGATGCGCGACGGGGCCTTCCGCAAGGCGCTCTTAAGCGAAGGCGTCGAGACCCTGTTGGCTGGAGATGTTGAAACTGGAAAAGCAATCCTGCGCGACTACATCAATGCCACGATAGGATTTGAGAAACTCGGCCGGGAAACGGGCACCCCGCCCAAGAGCTTGATGCGCATGTTCGGGCCAAGTGGCAACCCAAACGCACGCAATCTCTTTGCCGTAATCCACCATCTGCAAAGTGCATCTGGCATTCAGCTGCGCGTCAGACCTTCGGCTTGAGGGCCCTCATCCGCCCTGCCCGAACTTGGCGACAGCGTTGGCAATTGATGTGATGTTGCGATCGGTGGAGTAATAGTCGCCGAGGATCAGCACATCCATATCGGTGCGCAGATAGCACGAGATGGCTTCAGCTGGCGCGTTCACGACAGGCTCCTGGCGGTTAAAACTTGTGTTCAAGAGCACAGGAATGCCGGTGAGTTTGGCGTATTCCTCGATCACGCCGTAGTAACGCTTGTTCTGCGTGCGATCGATGGTCTGAATGCGGCCCGTGCCGTCCACGTGGCCGGCAGCCGGGATGAGCGGAAGCTTATCGGGCCGGATGCGCGGGGCCATGGTCATGAACGGATCGGGCTGATCGAATTCAAAAAACTCACCCATGCGATCGAACAAAACCACAGGCGCAAACGGCCGGAATGCCTCGCGATGTTTGATGCGCGCGTTGATTAAATCTTTCATGTCGTTTGAGCGGGCATCGGACAGGATCGAGCGATTGCCGAGCGCGCGCGGCCCCATCTCGGCGCGGCCCTGGAACCAGCCGACGATCTTCTTGTCGGCTAGGTCTTGGGCTGCCCGCTTCAACAGCGCGCCTTCTTCCATGCGCTCATATTTAAGGCCGGCTGCGTCAAGCGCCGACGTGATTTCGGCGTCAGTGTAATCTTGGCCGTAGAAGGCGTGATTGAGCACGAACTCGCGCTTGTTCCCGAGCGTGACGTGGTGATGATAGAGCGCGCTGCCGAGCGGAGCTCCCGTGTCTGACGCGCACGGCGGCACCCAGACCGCTTCGAAACCGGTGTCGCGCAGGATGCGGGCATTGGCGACGCAGTTGAGCGCCACGCCGCCGGTGATCACGAGGTTCTTGGATTTGTGCCGGTCATAAAGCCCGCGCACGACGTGGAGTACGGCTTCTTCTACCGTGTGCTGCAAGGCGTAGGCGATGTCGTGATGGTGCGCTGTCAGCGGCTCGCCCTTTTGGCGCGGCGGGCCGAACAGATCATAGAATTTCTGCTTGAACGGCTTGTTGAAGCCGTGCGTCTGGTAGCTCGTGTAGTCGCGATTGACGGTGAAGCGCCCCTCGGGCAGCAGCGTGATGATGTTCGAAAATTTCTTGACGTAGGTAGGACTGCCACAGGCAGCTAACGCCATCACGGTGCCTTCCTCGAACACCTTGAATCCGATATGCTCGGTGACGAGCGAATAGAGCATGCCGAGGCTGTCAAAGAAGCCATCGGCAAAGGTGCGGGTCAGTGTGTTGCCGCGTCCGAAGTAGGCGCTAGTGGCGGTTTCATCGCCATAGCCGTCCATAACGAGAACGGTCGCCTCTTCAAACGGTGAGATAAAAAAGACAGAGGCATGGCTTTCGTGATGCCCGACTTGCACCAGCGGCGGCAGCTTTGTCTTCCAGCCGAACTTTTTCTTGAGGCCAATGCCAAGCCGCATGGGCAGATTGACGATGGCACTGGCCTGCGTCTTGTGCGCGCTCGGCCAGAGCAAATTGAGGCTCGCCGGCAACTCGCCAAATACACCTTTGGCAAGCGTCGGCCGCAGCCGCGCCATGTCCCACGGCATGGTGATGACATCGACATCGGAAAACCGGTGCCGGCCGTTTTCCCCGAAGGCCG
Source organism: Hyphomicrobium sp. (assembly GCA_031409575.1). GTDB lineage: Bacteria > Pseudomonadota > Alphaproteobacteria > Rhizobiales > Hyphomicrobiaceae > JANNFX01. Next base: position 7,330 of record JANNXL010000356.1, on the reverse strand, counting down.
CTTCCAGCGCCATATCGGGAAACAGCATCGTGTGCTTTTCACGGTTGAACCGCTCTTCCTCCAGCACGAATTGCGGAACGCCATCTTTCAAGAGCGCAATGCCGGTGTCATGGCTTTTGGTGACAATGCCGAGAATGTTCACGAGGCGGAGGTCCTTGAATGAAAACGTATGCGAGCGCTGCAAAGTGAAGGCCAATCAATCGCCAAACAAGGCCGCAAAGTGTTGCAGCCGGTCAAGCCCCAAGCCGTGTGAGGGTGAAGATGCAGCTGCACCCGCTTGCCCACGTCACATGGCGGAAGTGTCTCAATTTGGGAATGAGAAAAACACGCCACCGCTCCAGATGCCGGTTGGCTCTCTATTTGAAGTGCTACCGGCGTCACCGGGCAGCGCGCCGCCGTCAGCCGTGGCGGCCAATGCCATGAGATCGTAAGTGACCGCCCGCGTCACCAGCGCCTCCAGCCGGCCGCGGATCTTGACATAGGGCTTCAACCCGCCAGATCCTCGTTCCTCCTCAAAGCGCAGTGGATGATCCGGCCCGCAAATCACGGCGTCGTCGACGTTGGTCCGGAACACGAGGGCTTGGTTGCGCCCCTCGCCTCGAACCTCCATTTGCACGGCCAGAAACGGTGCGTCGTCCACCGTGACATCGACTTTCTCGGCTGGCGTCACGAGGTAGAACCGGCCATCGGCATCGCGGCGCAGGACACTTGCAAACAGCGCGACCAGCGGCTTCCGGCCAATGGGGCTGCCCTGATAAAACCACGTGCCGTCGCGGGCAATCTTCAACCCGATATCGCCGCAATAGGGCGGATTCCATTGTTCGACCGGCGGAGTGCCGCGCGCATCGGCCTCTTTGAGCAAGGCCTCGAGTCCAATGAGTTGCTGGGACATTTTTCCTGTCTTTGCCCTCACGCCGCCTCACTTTACGTCCGAGGGCGCCTTACGCAGTGTTAACTTGACCAGAGTGCACAACAAACCGTCACATGACCGCTGGTCTAATGAACAACTCTAGACCAAACTCTAGACGAAACTGACGCGCTGATCAGCAAATGGATACCGGGACGTCATGACCTCACTCACGCAGACCGACGCAACCATTGTTCCGCGCCTTGAAGCGGCTGCAGAACGCGTCCAGCGCGCACACAAAGCGGCCGCCAGCGTCATCTTCGGTCAAGATGCCGTCATCGAGCAAACGCTGATCACGATTCTATCTGGCGGGCATGCTCTTTTGATCGGTGTGCCGGGTCTTGCCAAAACGCTGCTCGTTGAAACGCTGGGCACGGTGCTCGGTCTCGATGCCAAGCGCATTCAGTTCACACCTGATCTAATGCCATCAGACATCATTGGCTCGGAAGTGCTCGAAGATACGCCCGGCAAGAGCCGTTCGTTCCGCTTCATCAAGGGGCCGATTTTCACGCAGCTCTTGATGGCCGACGAAATCAACCGCGCCTCGCCCAAAACCCAGTCCGCCCTGTTGCAGGCCATGCAAGAGCGCCACGTCACGGTGGCCGGTCAGCGCCACGACGTTCCGGCCCCCTTCCACGTGCTCGCGACGCAAAATCCGTTGGAGCAAGAAGGCACCTACCCGCTACCGGAAGCGCAGCTCGACCGGTTCCTGCTGCAGATCGACGTCACCTATCCCGACCTCGCTGCCGAACGGCGCATGCTCTATTCCACCACGGGCGTCGAAGACCGCAAGCTCGAAACGGTCTTGTCCGCGCCCGACCTGATGGCCATACAGCGCCTCGTACGTCAGATCCCCGTTCCTGACAAAGTGGTTGAAGCCATTTTGAAACTTGTGCGTTCGGCGCGGCCGGGAACCGGAACGGACGCCGACACCGATAAGTACGTCGCGTGGGGTCCAGGTCCGCGTGCCAGCCAAGCTCTGATGCTTGCGGTGCGAGCCAAGGCGCTGATCGAAGGGCGGCTTGCCCCCTCCATCGACGACGTGGTGTCGCTGGCCGAACCGATCCTGAAACACCGCATGGCGCTGTCGTTTGCAGCGCGTGCCGAAGGCCGCAACCTGGCATCGCACATCGCCCAGCTTGCTGCGGCGATGGAGTAACTCTGCATGGCGGCAGCCAGTGCGCCTGCGTCTAAGTCCGGCCGTCAGGATGGCTCGTTGAGCCTGACGGCGCTCGAGCGCGACGCCCATAGCATCGCTGACCGCTTGCCCGACCTTCTCCTGGAGGCCGATCGCATTTCGTCGACCGTGGCCCACGGTATTCACGGGCGGCGGCGCGCAGGCCCAGGTGAGACGTTCTGGCAATTCCGGCAATACGCACCGCTTGACTCTGCGACCTTGATCGATTGGCGCCGCTCCGCCAGTTCCGATCAGCTGTATGTGCGCGAGCGCGAATGGGAGGCAGCGCATACTTTGTGGCTGTGGCCTGACTTGTCGCCGTCGATGAACTTCAAGAGCCATTTGAGCAAGATCACCAAACGGGACCGCGCGCTCGTACTCATGCTCGCTGCGGCGGAACTTCTGGTGCGCAGCGGCGAGCGCGTCGGCTTGCTGGGCGTGACTGTTCCGATGGCGAGCCGCAAGGCGGCAACCAAACTTGCCGAAGCCATCGCCATCAATCCGAACGCTCCGTCGTTGACTGAAAGCCTGCCGCCGGAACTGCGGCTGGCGCGCTTTTCCAGCGCCATCCTGTTCAGCGATTTTCTCGATCCCATCGAGACCATCAAAGCACGCATCGAAACCATTGCGAGTGCCGGTGTAGCCGGTCATGTGGTCCAGGTGCTCGATCCCGCCGAAGAGAGCCTGCCCTACGAGGGCCGGACCGAGTTTCTCGGCATGGAAGGCGATGACCGGTGGGTCGCCGACCGCGCCGAAAGCCTGCGCCAGCGCTATCAAGACAAGTTCGCGGCCCATCGCGCCGAGTTGTTTGCCCTGACGACGCGGCTGGGCTGGTCCATGATGGTGCATCACACGGACCGGCCTGCATCGGAGCTGCTGTTGTCTTTGATGATGCATCTGGAAGGCAAAGACGGCGGCTATAAGTGGACGGCTGCTCCAGCCGGCTTTGCAGATGCCCCCGGAGACGTTCCATGAGCTTGGGAGCTTTCGCCTTTCTCAATCCATGGCTGCTCGGCGCGCTCGCAACCTTGCCGCTGATCTACTGGCTGCTGCGCACCGTGCCGCCGCGTCCGCGGCAGGTTTCTTTTCCTGCCACACGAATTCTCGTCGGCATCGAGAACCGCGAGAAGACACCGGCAAAAACACCGTGGTGGCTGCTTCTCATCCGATTGCTCGCAGCGGCCTTCGTCATCTTTGCGCTAGCCGAACCCGTGCTCAATCCGTCGCGTGACACACAGTTGAAAGGCACAGGACCCGTCGTCATTGCAGTCGACAATGGCTGGGCGAGTGCGGATCAGTGGACCAATCGCCAAAATCAAATTGCCCAGTTGATCACCGAGGCCGAGGCGCAGAGCCGCGCCGTCGTTGTGGTGCCAACAGCGGCCACCTCAAAAACAGTGACGGCGCGCATCGAAGCGCCTGCCGATGCCCGCTCGACGGCGGCGGCAATCGAACCGCAACCTTTTGCACCGTCGCGTCAGCAAACTCTTGCCGCTCTTGAAACAGCCCTCAACGGTGTTGTGAAAGATGGCATCAGTGCTGTCTGGCTAACCGACGGCCTCGAGCACGCTGGTGAGGCTGCCGGCTTTGCGGAGGGCCTCAATGCGCTTACCAGCGGCGGCACCTTGGCCGTCGTGAGCGATCCCGCAGGCAGTGAAGCGCTTGGCCTGCTGAGCGGTGTGACGAAGGGCGGTAAGCTGCTTGCGAAAGTTGTGCGCGCTGGCGGCGGTTTGCGCGAGGGCGCGGTCCACGCATATTCGGCCAAGGGTCAGCGCCTGGGTGAAGTGTCTTACAAGTTTGCTGCCGGCGAAACCGTGAAGGATGTGACGTTTGAGCTGCCTCTGGAATTGCGCAACCAAGTGGCGCGCATCGAAATTGCAGCCGAACGGTCAGCCGGCGCCGTCAATCTGCTCGACGGGCGTTCGCAGTGGCAGCGCGTGGGCCTGTTGTCGGGTGAAAGCCAGGAACAATCGCAGCCGCTCTTGGCTCCGCTCTACTTCTTACAGCGCGCCGTAAAGCCGTTCGCCGAGATTATCCAGCCGAAAGACCCCAATCTTGCTCAGGGCGTCGACACCGTGCTTCAGCAGAATGCCAGCATCATCATGCTGGCCGACATCGGAACGCTGGCTGGTGACGTCAAGGAAAAACTCGACAGCTGGGTGCGCAAGGGCGGCATTCTGGTGCGCTTTGCCGGTCCGCGTCTTGAAAAGGGTGGAGACGATCTGCTGCCCGTGGCGTTGCGCGCAGGCGGGCGCAGTTTGGGAGGGGCGTTGTCGTGGTCAACGCCACAGGCGCTCAATGCGTTCGATGATGCGAGCCCATTTTCAGGCCTGACCATTCCGGCTGATGTCCTTGTCAACCGGCAGGTTCTTGCTGATCCCTCGCGGCTGACACCAGATGTTCAAGTGTGGGCGCGTTTGAAGGACGGCACACCGCTCGTCACGGCTGCGAAACGCGGCGATGGCAAGCTCGTGCTCTTCCACACGACGGGCAACTCCGATTGGTCGAACCTGCCGATCTCGGGGCTGTTCGTCGATATGCTTCAGCGCGTCACCGTGCTTGGCGGTTACAGCGCGCCCGTCAGCACGGCTGAAACCACGGGATCGGAAGCGTCAAGCACATCAGCGGCTGCAAACGCGCCGGACGTGCTGCTCGCGGTTCAAACGCTGGATGGCTACGGCACGTTGCGTCCGCCTCCGCCGACCGCGCAACCCATTACGTCCAGCGCGTTCGCAACTGCGATCGCTAGCCTGGATCATCCGCCCGGCTACTACGGTGCGGCCGGAGTTCCGCGATCAATCAACATCATGACGGAAAAGTCGGTGCTAACGCCCTTGCCGCCGCTGCCAGCGCGCGCAGAGACGCGCAGCTATGAGGCGGGCTCGTCTTGGCCGCTGAAGCCGTCACTGCTTGCAGCGGCCCTGGCGCTGATCTTTGCTGACATTATCGCCGTGCTTGTATTGCAGACGGGCGGACTGCGCTGGAACCGGCTTCGTCGTGGATCGGAGGCTGGTTCACAGCCAGCGTCTGCTGTGATCGCGGCGCTGATGCTGTTTGCGGCAGCGGCTCTCGCAGTTACCAGCCCGATGAACATGGCTTACGCGCAAACACCAACGCCGCCTGCATCCGATGCAAAGCCTGGCGCACCGCTTCAACCCATTCCAGATTTTGCCATGGCCGCGACCAGCAAGATCACACTGGGCTTCGTGCTGACCGGCGATCAAGCGACCGACGACATCAGCCGCGCCGGGCTTTCCGGCCTGAGCCGCGTTTTGGAAGTGCGCTCGTCGGTCGAACCCGGCGAACCCATCGGCGTCGACATCACCAAAGATGAGATCGCGTTCTTCCCGGTACTCTATTGGCCGGTATTGAAAACCGCACAGCCACTGCCCGAATTCGCGCTCGCCAAGATCGACGCATATATGAAGCAAGGCGGGCTCATCGTCTTTGACACGCGCGACTATCAGTCGGGCCTGCCAACCGGCATGGCGATGGCGGGAGAAACCGGCCCGGCTTTGCAGCGCCTGCTGGGACGCCTCGATCTGCCGCCGCTTGAGCCTGTTCCGGAAGGCCACGTGCTGACGAAATCATTCTATCTGCTGCGCTCGTTCCCGGGCCGGTGGGATGGCGGGCAATTGTGGGTCGAAGCGCAGGACAACCGCGACGGCGACGACGATGGCCGCAAGGCACGGCGCGCTGACGGCGTAACGTCTGTGATGGTGACGTCGAATGATTTTGCCGCCGCCTGGGCGCTCGACAAACGTGGGCGCCCGCTTTACCCGGCCGTGCCCGGTGGCGACCGTCAGCGCGAGATGTCGTTGCGCGCCGGTATTAACATCGTGATGCACGCGCTCACGGGCAACTACAAAGCCGATCAGGTGCACGTGCCAGCCCTGCTCGAACGGCTCGGCCAGTGATGACTTGGCGCGCTGGAACCACACCATGAACTGGTCGATTGATTTTGCGCCGCTGCTGCCGGTTCCGGTGTTGTGGGCGGCTGCCGCTGTGGCGGCACTTCTCGCCGCTGCTTTGTTCTACCGGCGCGCACGCGGCGCGTGGCTGCGTGCGCTTGCACTTGCGGCTCTCGTTGCGGCGCTCGCCAATCCCGTGTTGCGCCAGGAAGAGCGTGAGACACTGGCGAACGTGGCCGTCATCGTCATGGACGAGAGCACAAGTCAGGCGCTGGCAAAGCGCCCCGAGCAATCGGCCGCCATCAAAGCCGAACTGGAAAAGCGGCTCGCGGGTATCAAAAACCTTGAAGTCAAATGGACGGCGGCTGGCAAGCCAGGTGAGCGCACGACGCATGGAACAGCGCTGTTCGAAGGCCTCAACAAGGCGCTCGCAGATACGCCGCCTGACCGGCTTGCCGGCGTCATATTCGTGACCGACGGCCAAGTGCACGATGTGCCGGCAACGGCTGCGGCGCTAGGGTTCGAAGCCCCCGTGCATGCGCTGCTCACGGGCAGGCCCGGCGAGTTCGACCGCCGCATCGAAGTTCTCAAAGCCCCGCGCTACGGCATCGTCGGCCAGTCGCGCGACATGGAACTTGTGGTTCATGAGATGGGGCAAGTGCCGGGCAATTCCAAATCAGTCTCACTGAAAATCCGCAAGGAAGGCAAACCGGAAGAGACGCGCACCGCCGAAGTGGGCAAGCCGGTGACGATCGAAATGCCGTTCCCGCACAGCGGCCAGAACGTGTTGGAAGTCGAGCTTCCGGCAGCACCTGGCGAACTGACATCGGCGAACAACCGGGCGGTGCTCTCAGCCGAAGGCGTGCGCGAAAATTTGCGCGTTCTGCTGGTCTCGGGCGAACCGCACGCGGGTGAGCGGACCTGGCGCAACCTGCTCAAATCCGATGCCGCAGTCGACCTCGTGCATTTCACGATTTTGCGGCCGCCGGAAAAGCAGGACGGCACGCCGATCAATCAACTGTCGCTGATTGCGTTTCCGACCCGCGAACTTTTTTCGGAAAAGATCAAAGACTTCGATCTGATTATTTTTGATCGCTACGAGCACAAAGGCATCCTGCAGCTTTTGTACTATGACAACATCGCGCGCTACGTCGATCAGCACGGCGGCGCGCTGCTGATTGCGGCTGGCAGCGACTACGCCGGCAGTTTCACGATTCACAAAACACCACTGGCCTCGGTGCTGCCGGCCGCGCCCACGGGCCGCGTGATCGAAACGCCGTTCCGCGCCAAGATCACGGCTGAAGGCCAGAAGCATCCCGTGACCAAGGGCTTGCC
>JANNXL010000355.1:0-4067 GCA_031409575.1 Hyphomicrobium sp. | reverse complement strand
ACGCGGCATGTTTCAAGCAACAGGGGAACAACAATGCAAGGTAGAGTAGCCATCATCGGAGCCGGCCCCAGCGGCTTGGCGGCATTGCGCGCGTTTGAAAGCGCCCGGCGCAAGGGAGCTGATATCCCTGAGGTCATCTGCTATGAAAAGCAGAGCGACTATGGCGGCCTGTGGAACTACACGTGGCGCACCGGCCTCGACGAGTTTGGCGAACCTGTTCACGGCTCAATGTACCGCTATCTCTGGTCGAACGGCCCCAAGGAATGCCTGGAGTTCGCCGATTACTCATTTGAAGAGCACTTCGGCCGGGCCATTCCTTCGTATCCGCCGCGTGCCGTACTGCATGACTACATCAAGGGCCGGATCGATCGCAGTGGCATCACGCACTACATCAAGCTGAACCATACCGTCCGGTGGGTTTCCTACAACGACGACACGGGCAAGTTTTCTGTCACCGTCAAAGACCTCAAGGCCGACGAAGCAACCACATCCGAGTTCGATCACGTCATCGTCGCGTGCGGACACTTTTCCACCCCCAACATGCCGGATTTCCCTGGCCTGCGCATGTTCAGGGGCCGCGTGCTGCACGCCCACGATTTCCGGTCCGCCGACGAGTTTGCAGGTAAGGATGTGCTGCTCGTGGGTTCGAGCTATTCGGCCGAAGATATCGGCACCCAGTGCCATAAGTACGGTGCCAAGTCGGTCACGTTCAGCTGGCGCACCAGGCCGATGGGCTTCAACTGGCCGGAAAGCTGCACGGAAGTTCCGCTGCTCACAAAAATTGACGGCAAGACTGCCCATTTCCGCGACGGCACTTCGAAGGAAGTCGACGCCATCGTCATGTGTACGGGGTACCTGCACCACTTCCCGTTCATCGAGGACAGTTTGCGCCTCAAGACGCGCAACCGGCTTTATCCACCGAACCTGTACAAAGGCATTTTCTGGTGGGGCAACGCCCGGATGATGTACATCGGCATGCAGGATCAATATTACACGTTCAACATGTTCGATGCGCAGGCGTGGTACGCGCGCGATGCCATCCTCGGACGCATTGCAATCCCGTCGATTACCGATCAGGCATCCGACATGCTGAAGTGGATTGCAGCCGAGGAGCAGCTCGCTGATCCATTCCAGGCCATCGACTTCCAAACCGAATATGTACGCGATTTAATTGCTCCGACAGACTATCCGCGCCTCGATGTCGATATGTGCGCCAAGCTGTTCAAGGAATGGGAACACCACAAGGTCGAAGGCATCCTGACGTATCGCGACAGATCGTATCCGTCGACGCTAACAGGAACCGTCGCGCCCCCGCATCACACGACCTGGATGAAGGCGATGGACGATAGCCTTGAGGCGTTCCTAGCCAATAAGTAGTGAATGGGTGACGTTCTTCCAGGGTCAGTTCCGTCGTGCCCAATGCTCGCGAAGCGCGACGGGTCTGACCCCCAAAGGTGCCACATGACCGATACACTCGTCACGTCTGCACTGAAGCCCAAGCTGATGCGATCAGGCATGGCTGCACTTGAGCCTGGCATCGAGCGCTACACCGTCAAGGGAGGCGGCACTGCGGTATTTGCGCTGGAGCGTGATGACACGATTGAGCTGGCGCTGCTCGAAGGCAATCAGAGCGTTGAGATCATCGCCTTTAACAGCAGCGGCAAGAGCGACCTTGCAGCGCTTGGTTTGAAGGGAAAGGCGAAGCCCGTCGGCATTGGCGCCATTCTATCGGGACCCGGCGAAGACGCCGCCCGCGTCCGCTTTGGCCTCTTTCGCCGCGAACTCGATATTGGGCGCGCCCAAGCCGCTAAACTTTTCGGACCAAAGGCTTCAGCCGGCGAAACCGTCTCGCTCAAAGCTGAGAAAGCGGCGGTCACTGTCGTCGGAGTACCCTCAGATGCAATGACCGTGTGGGATCAAAACCCGCCGAGCGACGTGCTTGTATTTATTCAACGCGCCCGCCCGCCTGCTCCCGGTGTTTTGCGCTTGCCCGAGCCGCTGGCCGAGCCACGCCTTGATCTCACGATCAACATTGCCAGCGCCATCTCGTTTGAGGTGTTCGAAGGCGAATATATTCAGATTGTCGATGTCGCCGGCCGCCAGTGCTCAGACTTTGTCGCCTTCCATCGCAAGTCGCTCGATAAGGGCGCGGTGCTCGGCATCGATTCAACGACCACGCGCACCATGACCGGCGTTGCCTATCCGCGCCCAGGGCTTCTTTCGAAATTCTTTGATCGCGATCAGAACGCGCTTGTTGAAGTTGTGCAGGACACCGTCGGCCGTCACGATACGTTTGGACTGGCGTGCACGAAACGCTTCTACGACGACATGGGCTACTTCGGCCATGTGAGCTGTTCTGAAAACTTCAATACGGCGTTGGCACCTTATGAAGTCGGTAACTATCGCGGCTGGCCGGCGATCAACTTCTTCTTCAACACCAACGTCGATGCCCATAACAACATCTGGTTCGACGAGCCTTGGTCGCGCCCCGGCGACTATGTACTGATGCGCGCCTTGTCCGATCTCGTGTGCGGGGCCTCGTCATGCCCCGACGATATCGATCCGGCCAACGGCTGGAGCCTTTCGGAAATTCAGGTGCGCGTTTACCCGAAAGACGCAAACTTCAAGCGTGCGATTGGATATCGAATGACACCGCAATCTCCGCTGCAACTGACGCGCGAATCCGGTTTCCATCCGCGCACATCGGCGCTGACGCGCAACTTCGTTGAGTATCGCGGGTTCTGGCTGCCCAACTGCTTTGCCAAGAATGGCCCTATCGACGAATATTGGGCGTGCCGCGAGCGTGCCGTCATCATGGACCTGAGCCCGCTGCGCAAACTTGAGATTGTCGGACCGGATGCCGAAAGCTTTTTGCAGGGGCTTTTCCCCCGCGATATCCGCAAGCTTGCCGTGGGCCAGGTCTTTTACACGCCGCTTTGCTACGAGCACGGCGGCATGGTGGACGACGGCACGCTGTTTCGCATGTCGGATACCAATTTCCGCTGGGTCGGCGGCGATGACGCAAGCGTTCTCTGGATCAAGGAGCAGGCCGAGAGGTCCGGCGCGAAGGTGCTGCTCAAATCGGCGAGCGACCAGATCCAAAACGTGGCGGTGCAGGGGCCGAAGTCGCGCGACATTCTGCGGGAGATATTGTGGACTGCACCCGGCCGTCCATCACTCGATGAAGTCGGCGTGTTCCGCTTCACGGTGGGGCGCTTTGGCGGATACCAGGGCATTCCCGTACTCGTCTCGCGCACGGGCTACACCGGCGAACTCGGATACGAAGTGTTCTGCCATCCCAACGACGCGCCGAAGGTTTGGGATGCCATCATGGAAGCAGGCCAAGCCCACGGCATTGCGCCGCTCGGCTTCGAAGCCCTCGACATGCTTCGTATCGAAGCAGGTCTCGTGCTTGGCGGACACGACTTTGATTCAACAACAGATCCGCTCGAAGCCGGTATCAGCTTTACGGTGCCTTCGAAGAAGGACGACGATTATATCGGCAAAGCCGCTATCGAACGCCGCCGCGCCACGCCGTCGCGCAAACTTGTGGGTTTGGAACTTGCCGGCAACGAGAAGGCCGGTCACGGCGATCCCGTTTACATCGGGCGCGCGCAAGTTGGCATTGTCACCAGCGCAATGAAATCACCGCTGCTGAAAAAGTCATTTGCCTTGGCGCGGCTTGATGTGATGCACACTGAGATCGGCACAGCCGTCGAAATCGGCAAGCTTGACGGGCATCAAAAGCGCCTGATGGCGAGTGCCGTACGCTTCCCGTTCTACGATCCGGAAAAGAAGCGGGTGAGGATGTAGCGGGGCCGTCCACCTCATCATCCTCGCGTCTTGAGCGCACCAGCGCGGCTGTCCGGTTTAGAATTGCCAACTCTCTCCCCACCTCGTCATGGCCGCGTCGCGGAGCGGAAGCGTAGCGATTGCGCGCGAGCGCGCAACAGGCGGCCACCCACGGCAACCGTCATCGAGCACGGTTTTACTCGTGAAACCGGTCGCTGCAGCAGGTTGATTCAAGTTGCGAAACCACACCCGTGGAGGCCTGCCGTGGGTGGCCG
>JANNXL010000354.1:0-2319 GCA_031409575.1 Hyphomicrobium sp. | reverse complement strand
CGGCCACCCACGGCAGGCCTCCACGGGTGTGGTTTCGCAACTTGAATCAACCTGCTGCAGCGACCGGTTTCACGAGTAAAACCGTGCTCGATGACGGTTGCCGTGGGTGGCCGCCTGTTGCGCGCTCGCGCGCAATCGCTAGGCTTCCGCTCCGCGACGCGGCCATGACGATAACTGGGAATGGCTTGCCCATCCGCCATATTGCAACTCTATAATCCTGCGTCCCCAGAACGATCCGTCCTGCTTTTCCAATTTAAGTAAAGGCGGTTGCCGCTAGCGCCTCAAAACTCAACCGGACAGCTGTGGTCTTAGTTGGGGGAACCCATCGAGTGCGTTGAATGGAACATCACCGGCCACTCAGCTTAGCCGGGCTCATCTGAGTAACGCGCGTGATTTCGTACGGCTCAAGTTTTGGGCGCAAATTTGCATTGGCCGCAGTTTGCCTTCAATTTTCGTTCTCCATTCCAGCCTATGCACGATACCGTATGTGCGCTTACAGAGCCGGTCCGATAGGTTCCGGCGGTACTACAATGAAGAGCGCCCGCATGAGGCGTTGGATCAAACGCCACCCGCGCGCCACTGGCCGCCTTAGTCCCGGGCGTTTGTAAGGAAACTCGAAGACCCGTGGTATGATGGGGATCATGAGGTTCGTTCGGTGCGCTACCAGGGCACTAACAAATGGCGCGGAGAGATGGTGTTCATCGGCGAAGCGTTTGCGGGTGAACTTGTCGGCATCGCTGAACCGGATACTGGCGATCACATCGTGCGCTTTTGCGGCCACGATGTGGGTGTGATCGGTCGATCAAGCGACAGGTGTCGCAACCTGCCGCGAAAAGCCGGGGCCTTGCGCGCGCGTGTTGAGCCCGACCAGTTCTTCGATTTGCGCAATGTGGCGAGCGACAGACGTCGGATCGATGAAATATTTATCGCCGAGCATCGTCTGTGCTTTCACACAATCGAGATGCCCGGAAGCGCAATACCGCTGCACAGTCCGCAGGGTTCGTGGATGGCCGGCATACGCATAGAGGGCGGCGGCCTCACGATGGTCAGGGAATACTGAGTGTCGGGGCTTGTCGCGACCGGGCGCGGTTCGTCGGGCATAGGGGAAGTGTAGCACGCAGCCCAACGCTGAGCCTGATTGTCCCCAAGCAATCGAAATTTATGAATAGACAGCGTGAAAACAGGATCGAGCATCAGCAGATGATATCCGCATTTGGATTGATATCGGCGCCATCCGGCCGAAACGACTGCCACGAGCTCGCTCCGTGATAGAAACAATCGCGACCAAACTTCGACACAAAGACACCGAAGTATTGTGGGTCGCGCAGAACACAATCAAGAGGTGAGTGATGCGTTACCTTTCACGACGTGGATTTTTCACCGCGCTTGCCGGTCTTGGCAGCGCAACTGCAGTTGTCGCCCGTTCGTTCAACGCAGCGGCCGCGGCGGCGGAAACAACACGAGGACCATTGACCCCCTGGCTACGTAAGGGGCGTGTCGTCGATGCTGGTCTGGATTACGTTCAGATTTCTGGACGAGTGACGCGATTCGATCCCGCACTAGGCTATGGCTTCGTTACTCCAGATAATGCCGGACCGGACATACTATTGCATGTCACCTGCCTGCGCGCCGGCGGCTATCAGACTGCCAGAGAAGGTGCGCGTATTGTTTGTTATGTTCTCCAACGGCCGAAGGGGGCTCAGGTCTACCGCATCGTGCACATGGATGAGTCGACGGTGAGCGGTGCGTCCTTGTCGCCTCTGCTCAAGCATGTACCGGTAAAACCGGAGAGCGGATGGGAACAGGCGACAGTCAAGTGGTTTAACCGCGTTCGCGGCTTCGGCTTTCTGACGCGTGAAGAAGGGTCGCCGGACATATTTGTTCATCTTGAGACCGTGCAACAGTGCGCCTTGGCAGAGCTCCGGCCCGGTCAGGTCGTCGATATTCGTTGGGGCAGGGGCTTGAAGGGGCCGACGGTGGCCACCCTGCGCCCGCACTGGCCGTTGGGCACTGTTACAATAATATAAACCTTGCGGAGGGGAGGCGAAGGCGCCCAGCCGTAACGCGGTTCCTAACAATCGCTGTCCGCAAGGGCGTGGGTCTGAGCTTAGGACGTGTTTTGGCTGGAATCTTTTTCAGACCGGGCATCGCCACGGCACACGCCGTCTTGAGGGTATTTTTTATACGAGACTGTGTGAAAAGCCGGACCCCACCCAGTACGCCCGCGAAGCATGATATGATGCTTCATCGAAGCGCGGGGGCACTTCATGGCGCGATTTATCGAGGGCAGAGAGCGGGATCAAGCGACGCTGTTTCCCG
>JANNXL010000353.1:0-2340 GCA_031409575.1 Hyphomicrobium sp. | reverse complement strand
TCCACTTCCCAAGGCCGTCGGACGAAGGCCGGATGACGAACTTCGTGTGGATGCCGATCCGCTACCGCAATGTCATCGGGGTCCTAAAAAATGCCTTCTACGCAGGTGTCTACGTCTACGGGAAGAGTGAGAAGCGCACCGAGATCGTGGATGGCCGGGCCCGCAAGAGCTATGGCCATGGCAAGCCGATCGGTACTTGGGAGGTGATGATCAAGGATCACCATGAGGGCTACATCACCTGGGCAGAATACGAGCGCAACCAGAAGCAGCTCGCCGTCAACAACTACGGCCGCGCCGGCGGCGTCAAGTCCGGCCGTGGTGGCAAAGCACTGCTATCGGGCATCTTGACCTGCGTGCGCTGCGGTCATCGGCTATCAGTAACCTACTCTGGCAGGACGCCAAGCGCACCGGTCTATCGCTGCGACAAACCAAATCTTATGATGGGTTTGCCACGCTGCATGACCTTTGGTGGATCGCGAATAGACATGGCGATCGCCAAGGAACTGCTGCGTGCGGTGGAACCAATGGCGATCGAGGCCGCAATGGAGGCGGAGCGAATGCATCGGGCAAGACAAGACGACCAGAAGCGCATCCTCGACCTGGAGCTACAGCAGGCCCGCTACGAAGCGAACCTCGCTGAGCGCCGCTATGCCGCCTGCGACCCTGACAATCGTCTCATCGCTGCCCAATTGGAGAAGAGTTGGGAAGCCGCACTGCGCCGAGTCCGGGAATTGGAGACCCGCCATCTCGGCCAGAAGCGAGACCACGTCGAGGTCGACCCAAGCGCCTTTGCCAACCTTGCGGACAACCTGTCAGCGGCGTGGAATGCGCCGAACGTCACCATGCGCGCTCGGCAGCAATTGTTGCGGGCGCTGATCACCGACATTATCGTTGACGTCGATGATGAAGCTCGTGACGTCGTGCTGACAATCCATTGGCGCGGCGGCCAGCATTCCCAGATCCGGGTGCGCAAGCCACGCACTGGTGAGCACGGTTGCGCCACCTCGGAAGACGCCTTGGCGGTGATGCGCAGCATGGCTGGCCGCTGGTCGGACGAACATATCGCAGCGTCGCTCAATCGGTTGGGTCTACCGACCGGCCAAGGCAAGACATGGACGGCGCATCGCGTGTCGTCCGTCCGCCGCGTCCGCAACATCCACGCCTACAAATCGGCGGAAAAGGACGGCGCATGGCTGACCTTGACCGAAGCGGCGAAAGCCTTGGGCGTCACCAGCCACGTAATCCGCCGCCTCATCAAAGGTGAGGATCTCGCGGCGGTGCAGGTTGTTCCCGGCGCGCCGTACCAGATCAGGGCCGAAGACTTGGCTTCCGACAAAGTAAAAACCGCGATGGCCCGAAAGGGTCGCCCGTGTCGCGCCACCGACAATAACACGCTTCCAATGTTTACAGATACTTGAGAAAGGGGTGTACAATGACTCAGGCTTTGCGATGGGACGGATGGCACGTTCGACGGGATTGTTGTCGAGATCGACACGCCCGTCATCGAGGAACAGGCTGAGGGCGGGCCAGCGGGCAAGGGCATAGCGTATGCCGTCGGCAAGAGCGCTGCCCGAGGGGATGCGCGAGAGCTCGGCGTTGAGGAACTGCTTCAATGCGGCAACCAGAGGCCGGGAGCGTTGATCGCGAACCCGCTGACGGTGATCGGGAGACTGACCGCGGATGGAAGCCTCGACAGCATAGAGCTCACCGATGCGGCGCAGCGCCTCGGCAGCAATTGGCGAGCCGGTGGCTTCCTGCACGTCGTAGAACTTGCGCCGCGCGTGAGCCCAGCAGGCTGCGAGCTGCACGGTGCCTCGTGCCGTCAGCCGTTCGAAGCCGGCATATCCATCGACCTGCAGGATGCCGCAGAATGTCTTGAGGTGTGCCGCTGGATGTTCGGCCCGGCGATCCGGACTGTAGAGATAGACGGCAGCCGGCGGTTCAGGCCCAGCCCAAGGCCGGACATCGCGGGCATAGACCCAGAGCCGGCCTGTCCTTGTCCGTCCCCGGCCGGGATCGAGAACCGGCACCGGTGTATCGTCGGCAAAGAGCTTCTGCGATGCGAACACATGCTCGGCGAGCTTCTTGTGCAAAGGCTCCAGCCACCAGCAGGCGCCACCCACCCAGTTGGAGAGCGTCGAGCGTTCGATCTCGATGCCCTGGCGCGCAAAGATCTGAGCCTGGCGATAGAGCGGGGTGTGATCGCAGTATTTGCTGGTGATCACATGGGCCAGCAAACCCGGACTGGCCAAGCCTTTGGTGATGGGCCGCTCAGGAGCCGGCGCCTGATGGATTGTGCCGCAGGCCCGGCAGCCGTATTTGGGTCGGCGGATCCGCAGC
>JANNXL010000352.1:0-13960 GCA_031409575.1 Hyphomicrobium sp. | reverse complement strand
CAAACCTCTGGCGTTAGTGGTTTTCACCCGCGAGAGCATAGCGACTACTGCCGATTTGGCTTCAATCTATTCCGCAAATCCTCCGGCAGCGCGGCGTATGCTTTGATTGAATTCTTTTCGCACTCGACGAAATGCAACGCCATTTTGCGAATCTCGACTTGGTTTGGCAGTCTCGACCAATCAATTTCGGTCGGCTCTTCATTTCGTGCAGGTTGCACGACGGATTGATTCGGGTCATCTAGTGTCAGGCGGACTGGCCTTTTGCGCAACGCGCCAGCTATTGCAACTAAGTTGTCTGCTACCGCCTCTAGTTCCTCGCGTGCCATTTCCACTGCTTCTTCAGCAGCTGAGTATGTGGCCCATTTGTCATCGCTCATATCGGCATTCCTCGGTTCGGTTGTCGATAGTGGCCCGGATGAACGCTTAGCGTCACTCGCCTACGGGATCTTCCGAGACGGCTCCATTGGATTGCGGTCGACGAAATTGAAGAAGCAAAACACGACCGCGCCATCTTAGCGGCATAGTGAAGAATACGGGATCTTCCGCTCACTCCGGATCGAACGGCACGGTGCCCTTCGGCGTTCCGTCGGCGGCGAAGGTCAGTTTTTCGACCTTGGCTTCGGCCTGCTTCAAAAGCCGGTCGCAATGATCGCGCAGAACTTCGCCGCGTTCATAGATAGCAATACTCTCTTCCAGTTCCACGTCGCCGCGCTCAAGCCGCGAGACGATGCTTTCGAGCTCTTTCAGAGCCCGCTCAAAGGTCATGTCTTTGATATCGGTGTGCTTCACGGGCGCTTTGATCATTGAGGTGTTAGGTCCTGATTCTCATGGCGAAACAATATGCGCGATGGCGGGCCAAGAGTAAGGCAAACTGTTTTGCTCTCCCCAGGTTTTAACGCGATTGACCCACGAGCCCCCTGACGGCTGCGCGGCAAACAGCAAAAAGGCCGGACTGCCTGCTGGCAAATCCGGCCTTCTTTAATTTCACACAGAACCCTAGTTCGTCACTCCGGCAGTCCTCGTTTCACTCGCAAGCGACAGAAACCGTGACACCGATCGACGGGATGAATTTCTTGCAGTCGCCAGCCGTGGCAGCTTCGTTGGTAACCGGCGCCGTTTCAACTTTGGCTTCCGGTACAGCAGCCGTTTCAACTTCGGCAACCGCTGCTGGAGCACCTTCTTCCGTGGAGGCCGTTTCAGCCTGTTCGCTTTCAACGCGGGTGAGAAGGTTGGCTGTCGAAGGGGCAGCATCGTAGGTGCTCTTGGCTTCTTCGGTCTTGTCTGCAGCCTTCTCCGTGACGGGGGTAACAGCGGGTGTGGTGACCGCAGCGGTGTCCGTGGCAGCAACTGGTTCACTTGTAGCGGCAGCCTTGTCGCGCTGGACGGCAGCGACGCGAGCCTTTTGAGCGGCTTCAGCTTTGGCTTCGGCAACTGCCTTGGCGCGGGCGCGAGCAGCGGCTTCGGCCTTGGCTTCCCCAGCAGCTTGCTGGCGGGCACGTGCTGTGGCTTCTGCCTTGGCGCGGGCTGAAGCTTGTGCCCGCTGCTGGGCCCGGGCCTGCTGCCGGGCATAAGCTTGATTCTTTTGTTCGTTTTGATGGGCCGAATTTGCCATGGCGCCGAGCGCCAGAACGCCGAGACCAACACCGATGCCAAGGCCAACGCCGTTGCCAGCCTGGGCTTGGTTGCTGAGCGTCATGCTGCCTGCTGCGAGGATGGCGGTGAGAGCGTATTTGAAGTTCGAGGCCATTGTCATCTCCATTTGGTTCTGTGTGTTTGGTTGAGCCAGTGGCTCTTGCTTGGACACACAATGCCTCCACGCGCGATCGGCCGCTGTTCCGAGTGGAACACGTTCGGAAGACGAATTCCAGGCCCCATTTGTTAAGCCGCTGCTGTAAGTTCGGGCTCCCTGGCGGCGATTTGACCCCGGAGACGGGCAAAAATAGAGCGCGCAAAGGCGGCGGTCCGGTCCAGAACCACGCCGCGCTGCCGGTCCACCGTCACCAGGTGGTAACAATCGTCAAGGATGACGAGGTCAACCGGACCGCTCAAATTGGCTTCCAGGTAGGTGGCATT
This sequence comes from Hyphomicrobium sp., assembly GCA_031409575.1. Classification (GTDB taxonomy): domain Bacteria; phylum Pseudomonadota; class Alphaproteobacteria; order Rhizobiales; family Hyphomicrobiaceae; genus JANNFX01. The sequence goes on along the minus strand of JANNXL010000352.1, from coordinate 11,887 downwards.
GTTCAGGGCTGCATAGTCGTCCTCGCGCGGGTGCATGATCAACACCGGCTGGTTAACCTTATGCAAAGCCTCGCACATGGCGTTAACGAGCCACCGCCGCTCAATAACGGCGGCACCCGGGGTTACTACTTGGCAGTTACCGCCACTGGCCGCGAGCGCACCTTTGATGAAATCGCGCAGGCGCGCATCTTTGATGCCGAAGTTCGCCGGTGACGGAAACCGGAACAAATCCGCGAGTTTCTTCGTCGGGACAATCGGAAACAGCCGCGCGTACCAAGGGATGCTGCGCCCATTGAGCCAAAGGGTCGGAGAGTAAAGGGCCAAGCCTGAGACTTTACTGCCATGGTTTGCGGCGAGTAGGAGTGCCAGAACGGCACCGGTCGAAAGCCCGCCGACGACGACGGTATCGCACTCAGCCGACATTTCGAGGAAAGCAGCCTCGGCGCTGTTGTACCAATCTTGCCACGTGGAGGCCCGCAATTCGCCCGATCGGCTGCCGTGACCGGCAAGCTGCGGGCAATAGACCTTGTAGCCTTCACGGGCGAGCCCGTTAGCGATGAACCGCATTTCCATCGGGTTGCCCGACAGCCCATGGATCAGCAAAACGCCTTCCCGGCCGTGCCCGACGCGATACGATTGATCCTTGCTGCACATAGCTACGGCCTCCTCGTGAAATCTTGAGGCCAATCTAGGGGGCAGCGGTCCCGGGCGCTGTTCCGGCTGGAACAATCCGTGCGTTGCGGCCGGCTCCGCGAAACGCGGAGTCGCAACGCACACCGCGAGGCCAGCCGTCCACGATGCGCGGTTTAACTCAGTGCGCCAGCGCCTTGGCGATATCTTCGGTCATCTTCTTGGCGTCGCCGAGCACCATGACGGTATTGGTGTTGTAAAAAAGCGAGTTGTCGATGCCAGCATAGCCAGAAGCGAGACTGCGCTTGTTGAACAGCACGGTGCCGGCTTTCCACACCTGAAGAACGGGCATGCCGAAGATGGGCGAAGTCTTGTCGGATTCTGCCGCCGGGTTCACCACGTCGTTGGCGCCGATCACGTAAACCGCGTCTGTCTGGGAAAATTCCGAGTTAATGTCTTCAAGCTCGAAGACTTCGTCGTAAGGCACGTTGGCTTCGGCGAGCAGAACGTTCATGTGGCCCGGCATGCGGCCGGCCACGGGATGAATGGCGTACTTCACCTCAACTCCAGCCTTCTTCAAGGTATCGGCCATTTCGCGCAGTGCGTGCTGCGCTTGCGCTACGGCCATGCCGTAACCCGGCACGATGATGACCTTCTGGGCGTTCTTCATCAGATAGGCCGCGTCGTCGGCCCCGCCAAGCTTCACCGGCTTTTGTTCCCCGCCCGTTGCGGCTGGACCTGCCGTCTCCCCACCAAAGCCGCCGGCGATGACCGAGATAAACGAGCGGTTCATGGCCTTGCACATGATGTAGGACAGGATCGCACCTGACGAGCCTACCAGAGCGCCAGTGATTATCAGTGCGATGTTACCGAGCGTGAAGCCGATGCCGGCTGCCGCCCAGCCCGAATAAGAGTTCAACATTGACACCACGACGGGCATATCCGCCCCGCCGATGGGGATGATGATAAGAACGCCGAAGACAAGTGCGGCGAGCGTGATGAGCCAGAAATAACTAGCCCCGCCACCGCTCGTGCTGAACATATAGATCAGCCAGATCATCGCCAGGAATAGCGCGCCGTTGATGACGTGGCGCAAGGGCAGCATGATCGGCTTGCCCGACATTTTGCCGGATAGTTTCGCGAACGCGATCACCGAGCCCGTAAACGTTATGGCGCCGATGGCAGCTCCCAACGACATTTCAAACGCACTTGCGGCGGCGATGGCCCCATGCGTGCCGATGCCAAAGGCCTCCGGCGCATACATAGCGGCGGCGGCAACGCAGACTGCTGCGAGACCGACGAGTGAGTGGAAGCCGGCCACCAGCTCCGGCATCGACGTCATCGGAATTTCGCGCGCCAGTTTCGCGCCAAAGAAGCCGCCGACGCCAATGCCGAGCAACACCAGCAGCCAGCTCATGATCCCCATGGAGCCAACGGCCAGCGTTGTCAGAATGGCGATGCCCATCCCGATCATGCCAAACAGGTTGCCTTGACGGGAACTCGCAGGGCTCGAAAGGCCGCGCAGGGCCAGAATGAACAGCACACCCGAGACGAGATAGAGAAGTGCGGCGGTATTGGCGGTCATTTCAGGCTCCTGGAGCTATCGGCTTTGGACCAGGCGCTCAAGAGCGCTTTCGGCCGCCTGTCGCAGTTCAGCGTCATCGGATTCATAAAGGCTGTCGGGGTCGCGAAGCTCAGGATCCGGGCAGTAAGCTTCAACGACGAAGAAGAGAGTTTCGATGGCAGCAGGCGGTCTAACGGCCCAGTTGGCGGCCGAGAGGGCATTCCATAAAGAAAAGAAAGCATCGTGGAAGGTTCGCTCGTCGATCCGGTGCTCGACGAAATCCGACAACAGCGCACCCCAAACGACATCGGTCACTTCGCCTCGGACTTTTTCACCGGTGCATCTTTTTTCTTGTACATCGACAGCATGCGGTTGGTAACGAGGAAGCCGCCGAAGATGTTGACCGAGGCCATCATCAACGCGAGGAACCCGAACACGCGTGCTGCGAAACTGCCTGACATCAGACCATCGACGCCGACGGCGAGCAGCGCACCGACCACGATCACCGACGAAATCGCGTTGGTGACCGCCATAAGCGGCGTGTGCAGAGCAGGCGTGACACTCCACACGACGTAGTAGCCGACGAAGATCGCCATCGCGAACACCATCAGGCGATAGATCCCGGGATCGACGGCCCCGCCCATGCCTTCAGAAGCGAAGGCGGCATGCGTTCCCAGCAAGACAGCCAGAGATGCGATCAGCACAAGTTTAAGCTTCGGCATATCAGGTGTCCTTATGCCGCTTTGGGCTGAAGATTGGGATGAACGACTTTTCCATCCTTGGCCACAAGCGTGCCTTTGATGATCTCGTCGTCCCAATCAATTTTGAGGGTCTTTTCTTTTTTGTCGATCATGGTCTCAAGGAACGCCAGCAGGTTGCGGGCGTACAGGCCCGACGCGTTGACAGCGACGCTTCTTGCGAGATTGAGGGGCCCAGCGATCTTGACGCCGTTCACATCGACGGTCTGGCCGGGAACAGTGGCCTCGCAGTTGCCGCCGCGCTCGGCTGCAAGATCAACGATCACGGAGCCCGGCTTCATGCTCTCAACCATAGCACGCGTGATCAGCCTCGGGGCCGGGCGACCCGGGATAAGCGCCGTCGTGATGACAATGTCTTGCGTCTTGATATGATTTGCCACGAGTTCGGCCTGCTTGGCCTGATACTCCGGCGACATGGCCTTGGCGTAACCTGCGGCGGTTTGGGCCTGTTTGAATTCTTCGTCTTCAACAGCGACGAACTTAGCGCCAAGCGACTGCACTTGTTCTTTCGTGGCCGGCCGCACGTCGGTGGCGGTTACAACGGCCCCCATGCGCCGGGCAGTCGCGATGGCCTGCAAGCCGGCTACACCTACGCCCATAATAAAGATTTTACCGGCGGGCACCGTGCCAGCCGCCGTCATCATCATCGGCAAGGCTTGGCCGAACATCGCCGCCCCATCGACGACAGCTTTGTATCCGGCGAGGTTAGCCTGACTCGACAACACATCCATGGATTGTGCGCGCGTGATGCGCGGCATAAATTCCATGGAAAACAACGTCGCGCCCGATGCCGCTGCAGCGGCCAAAGCGGCCGCGTCTCCATATGGCTCGATCATGGCCGCAACCATCGCGCCAGGCTTGAGTGCCTTGAGTTCAGCGTCATCGGGGCGGCACACTTTGAGCAGAATATCTGCACCGTCGATGGCTTCGGCCGCCGAATTCGAGATCTCGGCACCCTGGGCTTTCAACGCATCATCGGAAAATCGCGACCGCAATCCAGCGCCCGACTGCACTTTGACCTTTGCACCCAGTGCCACCAGTTTCTTAACGGTATCGGGCGAGATCGCAACGCGCGGCTCATCAGCGCCTTCCGACGTAACAGCAATCGTAACCATCAAGAATCCAATTGGCCGGTGTGAAGGGAGCGACGAGGCGAAACGTGCAATAACTTACTTACGGAACCAGGAAATACTTCATCGCGGCGAGCAGCAGCACGAGCCCAATGATGCCGTATTTGGTGATCTTCAGAAAGCTCGCATAGGTACCGTTGTGTGCGTTGTAATCCATCTTCGAATTACCGCCAGATGTATCTACGCCCATGGTCATCTCCTGTTCTTGCCTGTGTTCTTTGGAAGCCTAACTAACTCAATGTACCGGGCCCTTCAAGTTCTCCAAAGTGCGAGGCTGCGCTGGCACTGGGCAGACAACAGACCACGCGCGCCTTCGGCGAATTGCGCTGCAAGAGCCTCAAAGTGGTCTGATTGACCTGTCACCACCCAGGCAATTCCAATTAGAATGCCGCATTCGTGTTTGGGACGCCGCTCGCAAGTCTCAGAAATGTCTGACAAACTTATGTGCTGCAAATGCCGCGCACGCACCGCTTCAACGGGGGACCAATGGCCCGGAAGGCCTGCACAAAAAGCTCGGAGACGATGGCCGATGCAGCCGTCGCGAGAACGGGCGCTATCTGCCGCACCCTCACGCGGGGTGCGCTGGCGGCTGTGACCATCTCTGCAATGGCAATCCGTGCCGCCGCTATGGACGTGCCCGATGACGAATACCCAAAGCTGAAACAGTGTGAGCAGCGCCTGTGCACGATGATCCTCAAAAAGGAACCGGCCGGCGAAGACTTGTCGTGCAAGCTCTCTAAGACGTGGGCGCAAGACACCATCAAGGGTGGGGAATCAAAAGCGGTCCGCTGGGGTTTTGGCGACGCGCGCTGCGCGCTCAATTTTAGTCTTTCGCGCTCCGAGATCATGGCGGCGCTGACGAAACCTGAATATACGCTCAACATTCCCTCGCACGCCGTGAAATGTGAAGTTGATCGTAGCGGCGAACTGAAACCCGTGACGGCTAAGCTCGCGCCGAAAATTATCTTCAAAAATGGCCGCGCAGAAAAAGTCTGGATCAATCTGACAGACTTGAATGGGCCGGCCGATATCAAAAGCACGGTTTGGACAGCCGCCAACATGGAAGATACGCTCGGCATCTTCCATGGCAGCATGATCAAGCAGATCAACAAGTTCATGTATAAAAAATGCGGTGCCCTCTACGGGCCTGTAGCCATGGCCAAAGCCCTCAAGAAACTCAACGTCGACAAGCGCCGGGCTGCTGCGGCGGCAGTGAAGGTCAAGAAAGGTGAAGCGACTGGTACGGGTCCGGCCACACCTGCGGCAGCCATCTTAGCGCCGAAAGCTGATGTTCCGGCCGGTCCTGACAAAGACGCAAAACCTGCTCCAAATCCAGCTGCAGCACTCCCAGCGGCACCGCTTCCAGACACATCAGGATCTGCGGAACCGACACCTGCCCCAGCACCCACCCCCTAACGATCGAGTTCGCACCTTGTCCGCGGAGTTTCCGTTACAGCTTTGCCAGGCCCTCCGGGGCTCAAAGTCATTTTGGATTCTGGCCTTGACGTTAAGCGGTGCACCCTTCGCATATGCCGCCGGTCCCTCCGAGCCGCCGCATGAGCGAAATTGCTTTTATCAATTGTTGGAAGACACCGGCCCGCACATTGATTGCGAGCACGCCGCGTGGCTGACGGAAGACGAAAGGTCCGATCTCAAGCAGCTGACACGCGCGTATTTGCTGGACGCACGCTGCACCATAAAAATTGCCATTGAACGCGCCAAAGTCGAAGCCGCTCTTGCCGGCAGCGATTTGACGTTCGAAAGCCCGCCGCAACCCATGACGTGCCTGATCACCACGAGTTCAGGAGACATGACCATCACCGGCACGTTTGCCCCCAAGGTGGTCTTCAAAGACGGCATTGCCATTCGAGCAACCCCTGGCCTCGCCGACATCACGGGCGTGAATTCGTATCTGGCGTGGCCTGTCGTTCACTACATCAACAACGCCGAGCGCATTGGCAATCCCATGAAGCTGATGATCAATGCCTACCGCGCCCGACGCGGCGCAGCCGCGAAGTAGGCGCTACTTCGCTTCGGCTTGCACAGCACGGATTTCGGCAACCGCTGCTGCCACCTTAAGCGCCAAGAGTTTTTGCCCGCGCTCCGCAGTTGCGCGACGTGGATCGCCCGTCACGCCATCGCTATCGGGCTTTGCGTTCCCAAGCCTCACACCGCTTGGATCAATCGCCATCAGTTCTGAGGTGTCGCGAATACCTGCGTGCGTGCCGATGGAGGCTGCGGTTTCACTCTCACCAAGCAGATACGCCTCAGCGCCATTCGCAGCGTAGTAGTTGGAGGCATTGATCACCTTGACACCGCTCGTCTTCCAAGCACCACTCAACTTTTCCGCCAAGGCCTTTTGCGGCGCCTGATTGGGACCAGAATCGCCGAGCAGTACAATGGTTTTGAAGCCGTGCGCTTTGAAGCTCGCGGCGGCGGCTTCGAGTATACCAGAGAAAACAGCGTCAGGAATGCTGACAGTGCCCGCGTAGGCCATGTGGCCTGACTTCGGCTCAATCGAGCCTTCAGGGGTGTAGTCAAGCACGGGAGCCACCAGCGTATCGCCCAGTTCCCGCGCGATCCGGCGCGCGGTTTCAGCCACGATGACGTTGTGTTTGCCCAGAACCATATGAGCCCCGTTCTGCTCGGTGCCACCCGTTGGAATGATGATCGTGGTCGCGCCTTCGGCCACCCGGTCGCGCACCTCAATCCAGGTCATGCGTTCGATCTCAACTTCAGCCGCTGCAGCAAATCGTGACATCGCCAGGAGAGCGAGCACACACACTAAAATTCGCGGGAAGATGAGTTGCATAGCGGCCTCGCAGGGAAGTCTTGAAGCAATGTTGCGCCGATCCCTTTAATTTCGCGTTGCGTGGGGACCAGCGCTCGCCGTAATTAATGGAATGAAATTTCCCTCGCCCCTCATCCGCGGCCGTTTGGTGAAGCGTTACAAACGCTTTTTGGCAGATGTGGCCCTTGATGACGGCACCGAACTCACTGCCACCTGCCCCAACACTGGCTCCATGATGGGGCTCACAGAACCTGGCAGCATTGTCTGGTTGTCAAAAAGTGACAGCGCCACCCGCAAATATGCCCACACTTGGGAGATGATCGAAAACGATCTGGGCGCCGGGCCGCAGCTCGTCGGCATCAACACCAATCACCCCAACAAGATTGTGTCGGAAGCCATCGAGGCCAAGAAAATCCCAGAGCTGAATGGCTTCGCCAGCCTCACGCGGGAAGTCAAATACGGAGTGTCGAGCCGCATCGATATTCTGCTGGACGACCCCGCTAAGGGTCTTGCCTATGTCGAAATCAAGAACGTGCACCTGATGCGCAAGGCGGGACTTGCAGAATTCCCCGATAGCGTCACGGAGCGCGGCGTCAAGCATTTGCAAGAGCTGGCGGCGATGGTGGCGGCCGGGCACCGGGCTGTCATGGTCTATTTGATCCAGCGTGCCGACGCCAAAAAGCTCGCGTTCGCGGCAGATATTGACCCGGCCTACGCCGCTGCTCTCAAGATCGCCAAAAATGCTGGCGTTGAGACCATGGCCTACCGCTGCCGCCTCACAACCGATGGCATCGAATTGGATGGGTCCGTGCCTCTGGTTTAACGCGACCGAACCATCACGCCCTCGTGATCACGGTTCTGCCAGGGCGTTGTGAAACCTTCGGTGCAAACACGACGTAAACACAGCCACAAACTAGGGAACCCTGCCAAATGACAGGGGTTCACCAAGACTGATCCAGGGAGACTTGCCATGTTGTACACTCGACGCCAGTTTGCGACCGCAGGCATGGGTCTGGCGACCACGCTGGCCGTAGTACGGCTGCCGGCCATGGCTGAAAACACGGAGACCTTCGAAGTGACCAAGACAGATGCCGAATGGCAAAAAGAACTGACACCCGAGCAATATAATGTCTTGCGCAAGCATGGCACCGAGCGCGCCGGAACGAGCCCGCTTGATAAGACCTATGCAGCCGGTGAGTATCGCTGCGCGGCCTGCGACCTGCCGGTCTACACGTCAGACACGAAGTTCGACAGTGGCACCGGCTGGCCTAGCTTTTTCCAGCCTATTGAGAACGCCATTGGGACGTCCACGGACAAGAGCTTCTTTTCGACGCGCACCGAAGTGCACTGCCGGCGTTGCGGCGGCCATCTGGGTCATGTTTTTGACGACGGCCCGAAGCCCACAGGTAAACGCTACTGCATGAACGGCGTGGCGATGAAGTTCGTGCCCAAGGCCTAAACCCGCGTCGCATCCTTCCGTGAGCATTTTTACGGAAGGACGTTTCCAGGTGCCTCACTCTGCTGACCTCCTAGAGAAAAGAACATTACAATGCGCCTACCCCTTGCTCGCTTTGCCCTTGCCGCTTTTGCCGCCGTCGCCGGTGGCAACATGATGTTGAATGATCCCAACATGGCTGCTCGCGCGGAACCCGCTGCATCGGCTGCGGCACAAACAGATACAGCCATCTTCGCCAGCGGTTGTTTCTGGTGCTCGGAATCAGACTTCGAAAAGGTGCCTGGCGTTGTCTCTGTCGTTTCGGGCTACACTGGCGGCACGCTCAAGAACCCCAAGTATGAGCAAGTGGGCGGTGGCGGCACGGGCCATACCGAAGCGGTCGAAGTGAAGTTTGACGCCTCCACGGTCAGCTATCAGGCGCTCGTCGACTACTATTGGCACCACACCGATGTGGTCGATAGCGGCGGCCAATTCTGCGACCGGGGCAACCAGTACCGTCCGGCCATCTTCCCGCTGAATGCCGATCAAAAACGAGTGGCCACTGAAAGTAAGGTGGCACTGGAGAAAAGCGGAGTTCTGCCCGCCCCCGTCGCGGTTGAGATCACCGATGCCAGCACGTTCTATCCGGCCGAGGGCTACCACCAGGATTACTACAAGACGAATTCCTTGAAATACAACTTCTACCGCCAGGGCTGCGGCCGAGATGCGCGGCTCAAAGCGCTCTGGGGCAAAGTGGCCGGGCATTGATCGGCCTTTGGGAGACTCCTACAGTTTGTCGCGCATCCGGTAATAGATCATGCCGAGCGCCAGCAATTGGTTGCCCGCCCAGCGCCCGACGGGCAGCTGCCAGTGCCTGATGCTGTCAAACAAATCGAACTTTTCCGCCGTGCCGCAGATCGCGTCCGACACAATGTCAGCAGCGATGTGCGTGGCATTCACGCCATGCCCGCAATAACCCTGCATGTAGTAGACATTCGGCTCCAAGCGTCCGATGGACGGCACACGATTTAGCACAATGCCGATGCGACCACCCCAGGCGAAGTCTATTTTTGCTTTGGCGAGTTGCGGGTAGATTTCGATCATGCGCGGCCGCAAGACGGTTGTGAGATCGTCTGGATCGCGGTTTGAATAATTGCAGCGTCCGCCAAACAACATGCGCTTGTCAGCAGAGAGCCGGTAATAGTCGAGCACCACATTGCTGTCGGCCACTGCCAAATCCTGCGGGCTGACGCTGGCGGCCGTCTGCGCATCAAGCGGCTCGGTCGCCATGATGTAACTGCCCGTCGGGAACAACTGGCCCCTCAAGCGTCCGCGCTGAAACTTGTGATCTGTATCCCCGGCGAGAACAATGAATTTTGCATCGACACGGCCGTTTGCCGTTTTTGCAAACGGCTTTGCGCCGCCCTTGATTTCAATGGCTGACGAATCCTCAAATAGCTTGGCACCAAGGCCGGTCGCGGCACGCGCCTCGCCCAGAAGCAGATTGAGCGAATGCACGTGCCCGCTGCGCCGGTCGACCATGCCGCCAAAATAAACGCCGGTGCCCAGCACCTCAGGCATCTGCCGAGGTTCAACGACTTCGAGATGATCGCCGTCCCCTTCCGCGATACGCTCATCGACGTATGTCCGGAGATGGTCCATGTGTTTCGCACGGGCGGCAGCTTCCATCCATCCCGGTTTGTAGTCACACACGATGTCGTATTTGGCGATGCGCTCGCGAATGATGTCATGGCCGCGATAGCGGATTTCGCGCAGCAGCTTCGTGCCAGCCTGCCCGAGTTGCCGCTTGACTTCCGGCTCGCCGCTGATGCCGGCAATCACCTGCCCGCCGTTGCGGCCAGAGGCACTCCAGCCGATTTTGTTGGCTTCAAGGAGAACCACTGAATAGCCGCGCTCGGCCATCGTGAGGGCCGTCGCCACGCCCGAAAAACCGCCGCCGACTACGCACACGTCGGCCTGTACTGTCCCGGACAGAGCTGGATACCCGGTCAGATCGTTGCGTGTCGCTGCATAATAAGAGTTTGTATGCGGCTCTCCCATGAGTGCTTCCTGTTGGCGCATGGCGACTCCCTCCGGGGAGCCGGCCGCCATGCGCGTTTAGTCCTCAATTGCGCAAGGCGACACGCGTGCCGCGAGCCGGCCACCATGCGAGTTTACATAACCCTCAAATACCAAGCGTAGTCGCGATCCGTGACTTCGGAATGAAAGCGGGATTCTTCGTCGCGCTTCACACCAAGGAACACATCAACGAACTTTTCGCCAAGGTACGGCTTGAGGATCTTGCCTTGCTCAAGCGCTGTTAGCGCCTCGCACCAGCGATTGGGAAACGGCTTACCCAGCTCTGCGCGCGTGCCTTCCGCAACCATTGGGCCAGGATCGCATCTGTTGACGAGACCATAGTGCGCACTGGCAAGAAGAACGGCGGCGACGAGATAGGGACATGCATCGGCGCCAGCAGGGCGGTGTTCGTAGCGTGCATCTGCGTCGCCCGACAGCGGCACGCGCAACGACACCGCCCGGTGGTTCACCCCCCAGATGGGACTAACAGGCGCGAAGGCACCGGGCTGGAAGCGACGGTAAGAATTTGCAGTCGGCGCCATGAGAGCAATGGACTCAGGCATGGCGGCCAGGCTGCCGCCTACGGCATGCCGCAACAGTTCATGACCTTCGCTGCCTGAAAAAATATTGCGCCCATCCCGGTCGAGCAGGCTCAAGTGTATGTGCAGACCGCTGCCGGTTTGGTCCGAGCGCGGCTTGGCCATGAAGCTCGCGATGAAGCCGCGCTTGCGTGCAACAGCCCGCACGGCGCGCTTCAACGCAATGGCGTCGTCGCACGCGGCTATGGGGTCTGCGACATGCTTCAGATTGCATTCAAACTGTCCGTCGCCGTACTCGCATAGGATCGACGTCATCGGAATGCCTTGCGCCGACGTCACCGCCTCCACTTCGCGCATGAAGTCCGCGAAGTCGGCCAAGCCCTCAGAGCCCAGGCACTGCGGCCCGGTCATGGCAGGAAACCCATTTAGAGGGCCAGCGGGTGTGGGCGGCAGGCTCGACGGATCGAGCAGGTAGAACTCAAGCTCCAACGCCATCACCGGCGTCAGACCCATATCGGTCAATGGTTGAAGCGCGCGCTGCAAAACGGCGCGCGGATCGCAGAACAGGGCACTGCCGTCCGTGTCCGCGGCAGCCATCATAACTTGCGCGGTCAGTTTGTCGGCCCATGGCACGGGGCGCAGCGATCCACTGACAGGGTAATATGTTCGATCAGGATCGCCATCGAGACCATCTTCAAGCGCCTCAGAGATCATGCGCCCTTGGCAGTCGAGGACGAGTGTTGACAGTGGATAGTTCACGCCCTTGAGCCCCAGTTTGGGAAGGCCCGTGGCTGGCATCTGCTTGCCGCGCAAGATGCCGTTGATGTCGGAGAACAGCGTGTCGAGATTAAGTGTGCCGGGATGAGCGGCGAGATACGCCTCGGCCTCAGTGGCAAAGGCAGTGTTGGGATAAAGCGGGGTCATGACGCGATTAATACTCTACGGCCGTTGGTCCGGCGAT
>JANNXL010000351.1:0-8729 GCA_031409575.1 Hyphomicrobium sp. | reverse complement strand
GCTGACCTCTGGGGTCGCGTGTTAAAGTTCAGCCGGTCGCGAAACTCGGCGGCGATCTCACTCACTTGATGATCATCCTTGACCACATGCGGCGTAATCGCGATCAGCAATTCGGTGCGCGTGAGTGCATCGTCCTTGTTCTTGAAGGCGTTGCCGATCAGCGGAATGTCGCCCACCAACGGCACCTGCTGGCGCGTGCGAGTCGCCCTGTCCTGCATCATCCCGGCCAGCACGATACTGCCACCATCATTAACCGACACAGTTGTTTTGATGCGGCGTTGTGAAATGGTTGGACTATCTATGGTCGAGGATGTCGTTGACTTGGCGTCGCTGATTTCCTGACTGATTTCGAGCAGCACGCGGCCGTCATCGCTAACCCTCGGCGTGTTCGTCAACTAAACGCCCGTGCGCCGATTTGTTGTAAGGGGACGCAACAAATATCCGAGTTGCGCGTTTGCTTCCGTGCCGATGACGTTTGCCGCTATCTTTTGATCCTCCTGTGACTGCCGGTCACGAGACCTTTGGAGCCGCCCATGCGTGCAAGCTTGCTGATCGCCGCGGCATTGGCCATCGTTCCCGTGGGGTTGCTGGCGGAGCCGCCGTCCCAGTTAAACGCGAGTGGCGGCTTGCGCGGGCCCGACGCCTTCGAAGCCATCGCAGACCAAACCGAACGCTCGGTCGCGCTGTTCGATGAAATGGCGAAAGTTATCACCCATCCGCGCTGCATGAACTGCCACCCGGTGGGAGATGCGCCCACACAACGCGATACCATGCGGCCTCACCAGCCGCCGATTGTGCGCGGCGACGAAAGCGGGATGGGCCCCATCGCGTCGCGCTGCTTCTCGTGCCACACGAGTAAGAACGTCCGCTACGTCAGCGCGCCGGGATCGGTCCCCGGCCACACGCCCTGGCAGCTGGCCCCGAAAAGCATGGGATGGGTCGGGCTGACGGTGGGAGAAATCTGCGCGCAATTGAAAGATCCAGATCGGAATGGCGGCAGAAACCTTGCCGAACTGTATAAACATAATGCCGAGGACGGTCTTGTCGGCTGGGGTTGGGACCCAGGCGAAGGACGCACCCCGGCACCTGGAAGCCAGGCGATTTTCGGCGCGTTGACGAAGGCCTGGATCGATACCGGCGCTGCGTGCCCGAAGTGAGGGTCCGCGGTGCACACACTGGTCCGCGGGCCGGCTAACCCTGCCCACCGGGTTCGGGACACACGTGCCTTATCTGCCGACGGACTAATTAAGCCTTGAAGAAGAAAGAAAACTTTGTCGGGGTACACGATCACGATTGCTGCGCAATCGCGTCATGTCCCCCCACACTCCCGCCGCCCCCACTGCGCCACGTTTAGCGCTTCAGATCCCCGCGGGCTCTCATATGACGGGGCTGTTGCGCAGCGGCGCGCAGAAACTGATACGGTGTCGCTTGCAGTAAGAATCGGGTCACACAAGCAACGATGCCGGCACCAGCGAACCCATTATCGAAGTCCTCGTCCAAACCCGCGCGCGCCCTGCCGCCGCTTGAGGACATCAATCTGTTCTCGACAGATGCGGCCTTGGTCGAAGCGGTGACGCGCGAAGGCGGCAGCACGGCGGTCAAGCGGCTGGCGGGCATCGGTCTTTCAACCGGCAGCGCCGGGATGTTCGAACGCGGGCGGGACGCGCAAAGTCACCGCCCGCGGCTCATCACGCACGATCGTTTCGGAGAGTGGATCGGGCACGTTGAGCACCACTCGGCTTATCACGACCTGTTGCAGTTTGGCGTTTCCGAAGGCTGGCAGGCGTCTGCCTGGATGGCACCGTCAGGTCCGGCGTCAGGTCCGCCGCGCCAGGGTGTGTATGTCGAGCGCGCCGCGAGCCTCTATATGGCCGCGCAGGCCGACGCGGGGCACCTGCGGCCGCTGACCATGACGCACAGCGCTGTGCCGGCACTCCACAATCTCGCACAGCTGGATGCAACGTGGCTGCCGAAGATCACGGCCCGCTCCTATGATCGCCGGGTTGCCGCTGCCGATGAAAAAGCATCGCTGCTCATGGCCTTTGCATTCGCAGAGCAGCCGGACGGAAGCGCCGGCACCATCGCCACGCAGGCCGTGCCGCTGGGCAAGGCTGGACCCGGGGCACTCTACAAGATCACCGGACGCAAGGGGTTCGTGACCGCACCCGCTTCAGATGCGTTCCTTGTGCTGGCGCAAACAGCGAAAGGGCTGTCGGGTTTTTTGGTTCCGCACATCGGCCCCGGCGATGCACCCAATGCGCTGCGCATTCGCCGGTTGAAAGATGCCGTGGGGCTGCATGCATGCGCCGTCGCCGAGATCGGGTTGGACGGCGCGCAAGGCTGGCTGCTCGGCGAAGACGGGCGCGGTGCTAGTGCGCTCGAAGTCACGATGCTGCACGCGCGGTTCGATACCGTGATCGTATTGGCGGGGCTGATGCGCCAGAGCCTGGCGCAAGCGTTGCACGCAGCCGAACATGCCGGTCAGTCCAGTCAGGCAAGTGTCGCCGATCCGTTGATGCAGCAGACGCTCGCCGATCTCGTGCTCGACATGGAAGCAGCTGCCGCCCTCGGGTTCCGGTTAGCACGTGCCTTCGATCGGGCGACAGACGCGCGCGCGGCGGCCTGGCGGAGGCTGATGACGCCTGTCTCTCTCTACTGGGTGTCGCGCCGCGCGCCGGTTCTGGCAGCAGAGGCCATGGAGTGTTCCGGCGAAAATGGCTGTTCGGAAGATTGGCCGTTCGCACGGCTGCTGCGCGATTGCGTTCAAGCGGCCTGCGCCGACGGAACGGCCAGCATGATGGCCCGCGATGTTCTGCGCATTTTGCAGCGTGAGCCCGATATCATCGAAACCGTGATGGACGAACTGGGTCAAGCCTCAAGCGACGACCCGCATCTGAAGGCGGCGCATGCGCGTGTGGAAGCGATATTGCACGAGCCGCGTCTGCTCGATGCGCGTGGCCGCCTGCTGGCGGAAGCGCTCGCCGTTCTTGCGGCGGGTACGATCTTGCGCGCCCATGCGCCAGCGCCTGTGGCCGATGCCTTCATCATGACGCGGCTCGGCAATCAGCCGCGGCAGACGTATGGCCACAGCCTCGATTGGGCGGACACGGCATCCATTGTGCGCCGTGCGTCTCCGCATCAGGGGTGAGCGGTGGCCTTAGAGCCGGACGTATGAGCCAAACCCTATTTCTCGCCGTGAGCTGCAGCGTTCGGCCCAATGGTTTCAACGATTCGGTTAAGGGCGCGCAGAAAGGCGTCCCGTTGGGCAACGGGTATAGCCGACAGGATGCGCTCATCGGTTTCGCGGACGGCTGGTTCAGCGTTCGACAAGGCCGTGCGCCCTTTGTCGGTAAGCCGCACTGCATACATGCGTGCATCCCGGCGTGTGCGGCGGCGCTGTACAAGTGACTTGGTTACGAGCCGCCGGATGATGTCGGCCATCGTCGAGCGGTCTATGCCGGTTTTTTCCACCAGCACCGATTGGCTGGGGTCTTCGTTTGCCGTCAGAGCTTTCAACACGGCGAACTGGCGCGGCGTTAAATCTATAGCACCGACGTTGTTCGCAAAAAGTTCATCAGCACACTGGCCAGCCCTGTGAAGCAAGTGAATGGCTGATGGTGTCTTGTCTGATGACTCGAGTTTCATTGACGTGCCGTGGCTCCCTAGGACTGCATGATAAGCAGACTACGGTTTTACTGATACCTTGGACCAGGATTCACTCTGCGCCTTGCGTTGGCAAGTGGTATTCAACGGCGCAACTGCTCGCGCGCAATTCGATACTGCGCGAGGCAAGTCAAATCAGAAAACGTGATGGACTATTCGCCGGGCTGCATCGTTGTCACTTGTTATGGGATCGTCTGCCGTGGGCCGCCCCGCCTCATGTTTGCAAGTCATCCAGCCCCATCACAGCGCGCGACAACGGCGCGGGCGCGTGAGAAAAAATCGCGACGCACGAGCACAAGCACAACCATTGCTGTCGCGGCCATAAACAGCAGCGGATGAAAGAACCACGCCATCGCGGCAATCGAATAGTAGAAAGACCGCAATCCGGAATTTGCATGTTCAGCCGATATCCCATTCAATTCTGCAATGGCGTCGGCGTGTTTTTCGCACGCGGCCGCATCGCCATCCTCAAGCAGCGGCGTGGAGCCGATTAAAATGGCCGTGTAGTGCGTCAGCCGGAAGGCCCATGCGAATTTGAAGAAGGCGTACGCAAAAATACTCATCAGTAGAATGATTTTGAGCGTCCACGATATGGGCGTTGATATTGACACGTAGGGAATGGCTTCAAGCGCCGCGCGGGCGCGCTCGCCGCTGCCGAGCACCGTGACGAGTCCGCCGATGGCGATGGCCGAAGTGGAGGCAAAGAACGCGTTTCCCTGACTGAGATTGCCGAGCAGGATCGCGTCCATCAGCCGTCCATCGCGCCGCGCCATGGTGCGCATCCAGCGCTGGCGCTGGACTTGAACCGCACCGGCGATGGTTCTGGGCTTGATGGCGGACGATTCCGCAATCAAGTGATAACCGCTGGCAGCTGCCAAAAACCAAATCAGCGCTGCGATATCTTGCAGTGAGAAAATCGCGGTTGCGTCCATGCTGATCCCCTGCCCGCCAAGCCCCCGATGGCGCTGAGGCGCCGGAAAGAGAGCCCATAACAGGCAAGCAACGGGAACATCAAGATCTAGCGGAGATCAAGTGGCCGGTACGGCGGGTTTCGCGGCTCAAGTAAAAAGCCACGATGAAACGCCACCGCGGCGCGCCAGATCAGCGATGCCCTGATCCAGTCCCGCGAACGTCGCGGAGGTCGCCGTTTCCGGCAACCAGACGGCCCCGCGCTGCTGTGTGCGGTAGGGCAGCATAAGCGTCTGCCATAGCGCTGTATCGAGCGCCCGGTCTGGCGTGGCGACTGGCGGCGTGCGCTTGAGGAGGGGCTGTTGCGACAGCCAGGCGTGGGCCGCCTGCCAGATTTCAAGGGCGGCCGGCATGTTCTGGCGCGCCTTCAACTGGGTCACAGTGAGCACGCCGGTCTCGCGCACATGCGGGCCGATTTCGATTGTCGCCACGCGCTGGCCGCGACGGCGCACCGAGAACAGCCGGCACTTGTCGCGCGCCAGCCGGTCGGCATATTGATCGGCGCAGTTCTGCATGGCGTGGGCTTCGGCGAGAATGTCCTGGCAATCGAGCAGCGGCGTAAATGTCAGCCCGAGCGCTTCGCCCTGCTGCAGCCACGGGTCTTGCAAGACGCCATCGCGAAGCTGGATTGAGAGGCGGATGCGATTGAGCCAGCACTTGGCGGCACACACCGCAGTATCGAACGCCATTTCCGGCCGCCACGGCAACACGATAAGCCCGTGCGCGCGCGTGTCTTCAGCGGTCGAGTACCACGCATAAGCTGACAGCGTTGCCAGCAGTTTTTCCGGCTCACAGCTTGAATGGTAGATGTTTTGCTGGGCCAGCCAGATGGCGAAAAAGTCGTTGCAAGCTTTGGCACCGAACGTCACCGAACGCAGCCACATAGTGCTCTCGCTGGCGTTGGCGGGAAGATGATTGGCAATGCGGCGCGAAAAGATTTCGGCACGCGGATATGAGAGCGTGGCATCGTCGAATGCTTCGGGGGGCAGGCGGCGCAGCCACAGGGGCAGGGAGAGTGCGCGGGCCACTTCCTTGATCTCGGCGCCGTCTTCGATCAACGCCAGTGCTTTGCGGCGCTGTGTGGCCGTTCCCCGCCGCACGGCCAGCGCATGGGCAAGGCCGGGAAACACGCGCGCGATATCGGCCACGCGCGGTGACGACACGAGCCGCCGCAGGGCTGGACGCACGGTGACATGATAGCGGGCCAGCAGATCTTCGACCGCAGGCGCATGTGTTTGCGCCGACCGTGGCATCACCGTTTCATGCGTGACACTCAACGCTTTGGATTTCGCGGTCTTTCGCATCGCCACCCGCCTCCGCCCGCGCGCGTTCTGAAAAGACCGCCGCAAGCCCGTTGATGCGAAGTGTCGTGAAGTATTGCGGCATGCGTGCGACCGCAATGGGTCCACTCTGAGGTTGCTCAATTGCGCGGCAGCGGAAAGAATTTCAGCAGCGCATGCGATCCAGCGCGCCTTGTAAGATCAACGTCGCAGCGAGTTTGTCGATGACTTCAGCGCGGCGTTTGCGCGAGGTGTCGGCGTGGATCAGCAAACGCTCGGCTTCCGCGGTTGTCAGGCGCTCGTCCCACAGCAAGATCGGCAGTGAGGAAAGTTTGTTGATATTGCGGGCAAATGCGCGGGTCGCTTGCGCACGCGGGCCCTCTGTACCGTCGAGGTTGGCTGGAAATCCCAAGACAAAGCCCGAGATCTTGTGGGTCTCGGCATGGAAAAACAGCTTGTCTGCATCGGCTTTGAATTTTGTCCTTTGGATGGTCTCCAGCGGCGAGGCGATGATGCGCCCTACATCGGACAGGGCAAGTCCGAGCGTCTTGGTTCCGGCATCGATGCCGATGAGCCGGGTGTTGGCAGCAAGGCAGTCGCGAAACGCCAAGGCATCGGCGAATACGCGCCCCAGCGGGGGCGTATGCGGCGGCTTCGCGGGCGGCGGTACGGAAGTGGGATCGTTCATAGTCCGTTGTTTACACGCTGAAGGGTTCTGCCGCCAGCATTGGGCATCCGTCCGCAAACGAAGCGCCGCGCAACGCTTTGGCAATACAAAAGATCAAGTTTGAACTGCACCTTTCATCCCGCCTCAACCAATGCGGCATAAAACTGAGCCATCTTTTCAAATGGTGAACGGGAGCAGCCATGAACGCGGTCAAGGCTTGGATGTCGGCGACAGTCTCAGGTGCAGCCACGGCCGGTGAACGCACCATGCTGATGCTGTTCACGGCGACGATCTTCCTGTCCGCCACACTGCTCTTTGCCGTCCAGCCCATGTTTGCAAAAATGGTGCTGCCCACGCTCGGCGGCTCGCCGTCGGTTTGGGCGGTGTCGATGTGCTTTTTCCAAGCGGTGCTGCTGGCCGGTTACTGCTACGCTCACGCCTTGAACCGCTATCTGAGCCCGCGCAATGGGCTGATCGTGCACATCGCAGTGCTGGCGGCTGCAACGCTGGCATTACCGGTCGCGCTGCCGGCGTTCGCCCATGAGGCTCCCTCGGGCAATGCCTACTTCTGGCTTATTGGCGTATTGGCAGCCGGCGTCGGCTTGCCGTTCTTTGCCGTCTCGGCCAACGCGCCGCTGTTGCAGGCCTGGTTTGCGCGCAGCGGCCATCCGCACGCATCCGATCCGTATTTTCTCTATGCCGCGAGCAACATCGGCAGCCTGCTGGTGCTCTTGGCCTATCCCATCGTTATTGAGCCCGCGCTGGGCGTCATGGCCCAGGGCACGGTTTGGGCGGCAGGGTTTGCAGTCCTTTGTGCTGCCATCATCGCCAGCGGTCTGAGTGTCCAGGCCCGTGACACCGCGGCTTCCCCTGATAGCTCAAAAGCTACTGCCGCATCTGTGGCAGCCGTGACGTGGCCGGAGCGCGTGTCATGGATCGCGCTGTCGTTCATTCCGTCGGCCTTGCTCGTGGCCTTCACCACATTCCTGACCACCGATATCGCTTCCGCGCCTTTCCTGTGGGTGCTGCCGCTTGCGTTCTTCTTGCTGACCTTCGTGCTCGTGTTCCGCGAGGTTCCCGTCATCAGCCATGCCGCACTGGTTGACCGCCAGCCGCTCGCCGCCGCGCTCGCCATCTTCGGCACCGCCTCGGTGAACGGCTCCAATTGGTACATCGGGCTTGCCGGCGGCGTTGCCGCGTTCATCATCACCTCGCTGGTGTGCCACCGCGAGCTATATTTGCGCCGCCCTGCGGCCTCTAACCTCACGGAGTTCTATCTCTGGATGTCGTTTGGCGGCGTGCTCGGCGGCATGTTCTCGGCGCTCGTAGCACCGCAGATCTTCACCTCAATTTTCGAATTCCCGCTGATTGTCGCGCTCGGCTTGCTTGCCCGTCCGGCCGTTCGTGCAGCCGTCATGAGCAACACCGCCGAACTGCGCCGGGCTCTTGTGATAGCAGCAGCAGGCATCGCCGTGCTCCTCGCGATCGACCAATTGATTTCGCATGGCCTTGTGGGCGGGCACTTCAAGTTGCGTATTGGAGTGATCGGAGCCCTGATCCTGGCCATGATCGCGTTCCGCCGGTCAATCCTGCTAGAATTGGCTGCGTTCGTGCTGATGCTCGCTGCTGCTGCCATCCTGCCCGAGGGCGGCGGCTCCAGCCACGTGGTGCGCAGCTTCTTCGGCGTTCATCGCGTCGTCGATACGCCCGATGGTACCTTCCGCCTGCTCATGCACGGCACCACCACGCACGGCGCGCGCCGCCTGTTGTCGGAAGATGGCAAGCCGTTGAGCGAGATCGTGCCGGCCACGTATTACTATGCTCAGGCGCCGATGGTGCGTTCGGTTGATATCGCGCGTGCTCACGACATGAGCCATCAGGCCTTCCGCGCCGGAGTGGTCGGCCTGGGAGCTGGCGCGATTGCCTGCTCGGCACGCACTGGCGACACCTGGCGCTTTTACGAAATCGACCAGGCCGTTGTTGATATCGCGCGCGATCCAAACGAGTTCGGTTTCCTCAGTCGCTGCCAGCCGCAGGCCGACGTCATCGTCGGGGATGCGCGCTTGACGCTGGCGCATGAGGCGAACCAGTCGTTTGATTATTTGCTCATCGATGCCTTCTCGTCGGATGCGGTGCCGACCCATCTGATG
>JANNXL010000350.1:0-3917 GCA_031409575.1 Hyphomicrobium sp. | reverse complement strand
TCCTGCTCATCATGACGACCAATCTCGATCAGGGCCGCTCCGTCATTTGGAATATCGGTGCAATAGCTTCCAGCACCAATCCGCGGGCACGTGAGCTTATCGTCGATATTCTGCGCGCCTCGGCCGCCATCCCGGGCGTGTTCCCGCCGGTGATGCTCGATGTAACAATCGATGGCCACCGCTATGATGAGATGCACGTTGACGGCGGAGCGGTGGCGCAGGCCTTCCTTTATCCCCCGTCATTAAACATCAAAACAAAATCAGCGCAGTTCGGTATCAAGCGCGACCGCGTTGCCTATGTGATCCGGAACGGGCGCCTCTTCAGGCCCGAGGAGAATGTCAAGCGCCAGACCTTATCTATCGCCACACAAGCAATTGCCACCATGACGGCCACGAGCGGTGTCAACGATACCTACCGGATGTACCTCACCACCAAGCGCGATGGCGTCGAATTCAATCTGGCGTACATCGACGATAGCTTCCCACTGCCGTACAAGGGCCCATTCGACAAACAGTACATGCGTGCTCTGTTCGACCATGGCTACGACAAGGGCAAGGCCGGTTACCCGTGGCAGAAGAAGCCGCCAGGTTATGCAGAATAGTGGGGTGGCTGCTGTCTGCTGATTGTGGAAGTTCCGCGCAGCACAAGGGGTTTGCCTCAAGTTAAAACTCACGTCTCAGCAAAACTATTCAACGGAGTTTTCAGCGTACGACAGCCAACGAGCCGTCTTTGACGCGCCGGCGGCGCAGGATACGCTCGGGGTGCCGATGAGCCGTTGCTTCACAGGCAGAGTTCCTCGCGTCGAACGCCAACATGGCGCTGCACGATTGGAGAATGTTTAACTCGACCTGCTCAGAACGGACTCACGTCTCGCTCCCACTTCTCTTTAGTCCGAACTGGCGCCGGAACCGGACTTGGTGCCTTCGCGTCTGTGCCCAATTCGGGGGTGGGAGCGATCGGAATCTTTGCTGGCTTTATAACAATAGTTTCGGGGATCTTGTTTTCGTCCAGTTGTAGCGATTTTGGCGGACTTGAACCCGTCCGAGCAGTTGCCTGGCCGTTTGCCTCATCCTTTGCGTTCATCCAGCCTTTCTGCCTGTAGTATTTGACTGCACCGGAGTGCAACGGGGCGGTGAGCCCGGTTCTGATCATTTGAGCTGTGTCAAGAGTTGAAAATGCAGGAGATGCCTTTCTCAAGTCCTCGAAGTTCTCAAACACAGATTGCACCAGGGCAAATACTCTGTCGTCCGGAACCTGACGCAATGTCACAAGGGTAGCAGTAACGCCGAATGTGAGAGTTGGATTGGGATTGCCTGAATAGAGGCCACCCGGAATAGAAACCGTAGCATAATAGGGCTTATTCTGGATGAGCTTCTCGATTGATGCAGGCTGTAGAGATAGCAGCCTTGTAGGGCAGGCCTTGCTCACCATCTGGATGTTTGCAGAGGGATGCCCCACCAAATAAGAGACGGCGTCCACTTTACCGCCACACAGCGCCATACCATTTTGTTCAGGCTCAAAGCTGGTGATATTCGCCCGGTCTGCCGCCGACCAACCAAGCGCATCCAATAGGTCTTCCGCTGTATCCCGGGTACCGGCACCTAACAGCCCCAAGTTCAAACGCTTACCTCGCAAATCATCAATTCCGGAGTAGGTGGCTTCGGCCCTGACCAGGACCGTAAAGGCCTCTGCATGCAATGACAAAACCGAGCGCAGATCTTGAGCCGCACCAACGAATGCGAAGACGTCTCGTCCTTCCACCGCGTGAAATTGCACATCGGACTGCACGATGCCAAATTGCAGTTCCTTTGCATCGAGCTTAAGAACATTTGCGGCCGACCCGCGGCTTGTCGTAACTGCGCATCCAGTCTTGGATCTCTGGAAATCGGCACTCATCGCACGGCAGATTGCATCGCCCGCCGCGTAGTACAGACCCGAAGGAGATGCAGCGGCGATGGTGACTGTGTTGTCTGCATTGGCAGTACTGTGGATGCCAATCGCTGCCACAGCAGCGCCAATCGATAGCACCAGCAATCGTTTCATTTGATCCCCTTCCCGGCCAATGTTCGAAGTGGCTAAAAGTACACTGCAAAATTAGCCGCCGCCAGCACCTTGGGGTCCGCTAACACCCAATGTACGCTTTTGTAGAACTTCCGCCGGAAGCGCCACGGGTGAGATGGCCGAGAACTGGAACTCGGGCGAAGGTGTCATGGTACGCGATCCCTAGGATCACGATTGCGGGGTTTCAATGCGCCCATCTTTGGAAAGCAAGATTGCCACCCACCGCCAGCTCGGCACGTTGGCGCAGACGATCATAATGAGCATCATGATTGGTACGCTTAGGAACATTCCGACTATGCCCCAGATGGTGCCCCAGAATGCCAGGAGCAGGATAATTGCGAACGAGCTCATGTTGAGCGACCGGCCCGTTAGCATCGGGTCCAAGACGTTGCCAATGATTATCTGGATGGTTGTGAGACCGATGCCAATGATAAAAAACGGTGAAAGCGTGTCGAACTGCACGAGAGCGAGCAGCGTTGGAAATATCACGGCTGCCACAGAGCCAACATTCGGGATGTAGTTGAGTACGAAGATCAGCAGCGCCCATGTCTCCGCGAAATCGATGCCAACACTGCGGAGGACCGCGTAGCTCAAGGCGCCGGTGACAATACTAACGAGCGTCTTGATCCAGATATAGCGGCGGATGCCGTCCGAGATCGCCGACAGCATCCTCTCCGTATCGCGGGCCTGTGCACCATCTGGAAACATGGCGGCGATTTTATCGCTGACGTGACCACGTTCGGCCAGCAGGAAACCCACGTAAAGAACGACAAGGACGGCATTCAGGACTAGCGACTGAGCGGTGACGAGCACGCCAGCTGCCTG
Source organism: Hyphomicrobium sp. (assembly GCA_031409575.1). Taxonomy (GTDB): domain Bacteria; phylum Pseudomonadota; class Alphaproteobacteria; order Rhizobiales; family Hyphomicrobiaceae; genus JANNFX01. The sequence goes on along the minus strand of JANNXL010000350.1, from coordinate 1,030 downwards.
CCTTGTCACGTCAATCTTGCCAAGCACCTCCCTGACCTTGGCCGAGTACTCCGGTCCGAGCCATTGGGCGAGGTCGGCGAAAATGAACTTTAATCGCTCTTCGTAGCGCGGCCAGGCGCTGGCGATGGCGTCGCCCTGGGCGAGGAGAATGTTGGCAGCGAGGTGAAGAACAAGGCAGACCGTCGCGATTGAAAGGACCACCGCGAACCAGCGCGGGAGCCGAACGCGGCCAACACCGATGCGGCCGAAGCCATCGATGAGCGCCTCCAGAAGGTTCCACAACAGGACGGCGATGGCCAGCGGTATGAGGTACGAGCTACCCAGCACAAGCCCGGTGATCACGACACCGATCGCTATGACGGATATTGCAACACTACGCAGCGTTTCAGTTTCGCTGGTCCCCATTCCCGCCCCCCGACAACAAACATTGCGTGTCCCGATTGTACCGTAAGGAGGTCTAGCAGCGCAGCGTCAATGCGGATAGCAAGTTCGGTTCCGGGTCAACAGCAGACGATACGCCCAGAATGTTTAGACGTCATGGCGGTCCGTTTCATCTTAAAGCTCTACTTCATGGATGCATATAGCTGCTCAAGGAAGCTGTCGAAATAAGCTACCGTTATGAGGCCTTGACGCGGAAATTCGATATCGGTGATCACGTAGAGCGCAATCGACATCGCAGCTGAGAAGGTCACCATGTGAACCCAGCTTCGCCGTTTTGCAGCTGCCATTCCGACACCGGCAAGCAGCGAGCCACCCAGGCCCAGACCAAACAACATGACGTATATGATCTGCGGGGGATGCCTCTCATTTGAACCTGCTCTGAGGCGGGCGGCTGCGAACACCTCATTAAGCGCTGGAAGTGCCAGGTTACAGGGCACGGTTGTCGGCGCACGGCTGCAGGCCACAATAGCCCCATCCCAGATTTCTACTCGAAGTGCTGTGATTTTCGCCATCTGATCTGCGGAATAGACCGACGCTCCCGCTGAGACCGAAAAGTCGATCGGCAATTGGTGAAGCCGCAAACGCTCAC
>JANNXL010000349.1:0-7994 GCA_031409575.1 Hyphomicrobium sp. | reverse complement strand
TGCCTGCAATGAAACGCCAGAGTTGATGCCGGCTCCGATTTATTACGCGCACAAAATTCTCGAAGACCTCGCCCATGCCCGCAAGTCAAAAATGAATGATGCGGGCAAGCTCGGTCCCGACGCCAAGAGCCAGGTTACGGTCCGCTATGAAAACGGCAAGCCGGTTGGCGTCACGCAGATCGTGGTCTCGCATCAGCATATCGTGGAAGACCTGTCGTCGCGCCAGGTGCGCGACATCGTCGAGCCCTATGTGAAATACGCGCTGCCTGACGGCTGGATCGGTAAAGATACTGTTTGGCACATCAATCCGACGGGCAAATTCTTCATCGGCGGTCCCGATGGCGACTGCGGACTGACCGGCCGCAAAATCATTGTCGATACCTACGGCGGTGCAGCCCCCCATGGCGGCGGCGCGTTCTCGGGCAAAGACCCAACGAAGGTCGACCGTTCGGCGGCATATGCTTCGCGCTATCTTGCGAAGAATGTTGTGGCAGCTGGTCTTGCGGATCGCTGCACGATTCAATTGTCTTACGCGATCGGTGTTGCCAAGCCGTTGTCCATTTACGTTGATACCCACGGCACGGGCAAAGTCGACGAAGCTGCATTGGAGACGGCGCTTGGCAACGTCATGGATCTCACTCCGCGCGGCATTCGCAAACATCTCGATCTCAACAAGCCAATTTATGCGCGCACCTCGGCCTATGGACACTTTGGCCGCAAACCCGACGCAGACGGCGGCTTCTCCTGGGAAAAGACCGACCTCCAAGATAATATCAAGGCTGCAGTATAGCAGTCGCTGTAAACATTTTGAAAAACAGCGGCCGCGGGACACACCGCGGCCGTTTCGCATTTGGACCCTGCCGCGATGAGCACGAAAGACGATCCAGTTGCGGGATACGAACTCCGCTCCTATGGACGCAAGCGTGGGCGCAAGCCAAGCCCGCGCCAGGCGCTGCTTCTGGATGAAGTGCTGCCGCGCGTTTGTCTCGATTTGTCACAGCCGTTCTTAGCGAGAGAACAAGCGCTTTGGCTCGAAGTTGGTTTTGGCGGCGCTGAGCATCTTATCTGGCAAGCCAGTCAAAATCGGGAAACCACGCTTATCGGATGCGAGCCATTTCTTGATGGCGTGGTCAAGGCGTTGTCGGCCATCGACGAGCAGGGTCTTAACAACATCCGCATATATGCCGATGACGCACGCCCTGTGTTGCGATGGCTGGCACCCGCAAGCCTCGATCGCGCATTCGTGCTGTTTCCCGATCCATGGCCCAAGAAAAAGCACGTCAAGCGGCGTCTTGTATCAAAACCGCTCTTCGATTTGCTGGCCCGTGCCATGAAGCCCGGAGCTGAACTTCGGATCGGCACGGATATCGGAGACTACGCGAGGACCCTGTTGCTCGCTTTCGAACAAACGCCTGAGTTCCATTGGACCGCAACCTCGCCACAGGATTGGCGCGAACGGCCCGCCGACTGGCCGCCGACGCGCTACGAGGCAAAGGCCATCCGCGAGGGGCGTGCGTGCTATTTCTTTACGTTTGCGCGCTCTGGCACCCTCGCTTAAGCCCAAAATCAACTTGCAAAAACTGGGATTTTGGCCTAGCAAGCGGGTAACTCATGAACATTTTGGCTCTTGAGGGTGGGTCCGGCCGGATCCGCTCCTTTCGGCTTTGTAAGTTCGCAACCCTGACGCAATGAGTATCGGTTTTGACGGGACTTTCCCAAACCACATCGACCAGCGGCGGCAATGACAGCCGCTTCATCCGCGAGACTGGCATGGCCGCGTCGGTGGCGGCACTTGTGGGTCCCGTGCTCGACGATATGGGTTTCCGGGTGGTGCGGATATCGGTCAGCGGGCGCGACGCCCAGACACTGCAAATCATGGCTGAGCGCCCGGACGGTACGATCACCATCGATGAGTGCGAGCAGATTTCGCGTCAGGTGTCCGCTGTTCTTGATGTGCACGATGTGATCAGCTCGGCCTACCGCTTGGAGATTTCGTCTCCTGGTATCGATCGCCCGCTGGTCCGGATGCAGGACTTTGAAGACTGGGCTGGATATGAAGCTAAAATTGAACTCTCTCAGCCGGTCGATGGCCGCAAGCGCTTTCGCGGCAAACTTGAAGGTTTCGAAGGTGATGAAGTGCGCATCGAGTGCGATCTCGATCAGATAGGCCGGACGGTGCTCGGGTTTCCGGCGTCGCTTATAACGGAAGCGCGCCTCGTATTGACGGATGACTTGGTTCGCGAGGCTCTGCGCCGCGCAAAGCAGCAAGGTAAAACCGGCGTTGGCGATGGGTCCGAGCCGGATGGTTTCGAAGTGGAGGATAACTAATCATGGGCGTCGCAGGTATCAGCGCCAACAGGCTTGAGCTTCTCCAGATCGCGGATGCGGTCGCGCGCGAGAAATCAATCGACAAGAAAATCGTCATCCAGGCCATGGAAGACGCGATTCAGAAGGCCGCCAAGTCGCGCTACGGCACCGACAACGACATCCGCTGCGAGATTGATCCCAAAACTGGCGAGGCGCGGCTTTCGCGTGTGCTCGCGGTTGTCGAAGAAATCGAAAACGACTCCACGCAAATTTTGCTTGATGAGGCCATCAAGCGTAACCCGGATGCCAAACTCGGCGACTCGATTGCCGAAGCCCTGCCGCCTATGGACTTTGGCCGGGTTGCGGCTCAGAACGCCAAGCAAGTAATCGTACAAAAGGTGCGCGAAGCCGAGCGCGACCGGCAGTTTGCTGAATATAAAGATCGCATTGGCGAGATCATCAACGGCACCGTGAAGCGCGCTGAATACGGCAATATCATTGTCGATCTCGGCCGGGCCGAAGGCATAATCCGCCGCGACGAGGCGATCCCGCGCGAAAACGTGCGCCTGGGCGATCGCATCCGCGCTTACATCCACGATGTGCGCCGCGAACAGCGCGGACCCCAGATTTTCCTGTCGCGCGCCCGGCCAGAATTCATGGCTAAGTTGTTTGCAGCCGAAGTGCCAGAAATCTATGACGGCATCGTCGAAATCAAGTCGGTTGCACGCGATCCCGGCAGCCGCGCGAAAATCGCCGTGCTGTCAAACGACTCGTCCATCGATCCGGTTGGAGCCTGCGTTGGTATGCGCGGCGCGCGCGTGCAGGCGGTGGTCAACGAGCTGCAGGGTGAAAAGGTCGACATCATTCAGTGGAACGCTGAAGCGGCAAGCTTCATCGTCAACGCGCTGGCCCCGGCCGAAGTCTCCAAGGTGGTTCTTGACGAAGACACCAACCGCATCGAAGTGGTGGTGCCGGAATCGCAGCTCTCGCTGGCCATCGGACGGCGCGGGCAGAACGTACGTCTCGCCTCTCAGCTCACCGGCTGGGACATCGATATCGTGACCGAAGCCGAGGAAAGCGAACGCCGCCAGAAGGAATTTGCCGAACGCAGCCAGGTCTTCATGGATGCCCTTGACGTCGACGAGGTGATTGCCCAGTTGCTGGTCACCGAAGGCTTCGCGTCTGTTGAAGAAGTCGCCTACGTTGACATCACAGAAGTGGCGCATATCGAAGGCTTCACGGAAGAAACAGCCGTCGAAATTCAAGGCCGCGCCCGCGAGTATCTCGAAAAGATCGAAACCGATCGCGACACGAAGCGCCGCGAGTTGGGCGTCGCCGACGAGCTTGCATCCGTTGCTGGCGTCACATCGGCTATGCTTGTCGCCTTCGGCGAAAACGGCGTCAAGACGCTGGAAGATCTCGCCGATTGCGCAACCGACGACTTGACGGGCTGGACCGAGCGCAAAAAGGAAAAAGACGCCGAAGCGGTACGCCATAAGGGCGTGCTCGCCGGCTTCGACATCAGCCGCAAGGATGCCGAAGACATGATCATGTCAGCGCGCGTTCTGGCGGGCTGGATCAGTGCAGACGACCTGCCGCAAGCCGAAGTGGCCGAGGCCGATGAGGTCGAAGCCGAAGGTGACGCCGCGGCTGATGCTGGCAGTGAAGTTTAGTGCTGCGATGACCGCGGCAGAAGGGACACAGGTTTGGGCGCACAGCGCGATAGCGTTAAGGACAGCGAGGCAGTGGAGGGCGAAGATGGCTCCTCTCGCCTGTGCGCCGTCACGCGCCGTTCGGGCAGCCCCGAAGATCTGATTCGCTTTGTCGCCGCCCCTGACGGTGAGATCGTTCCTGATCTTGCCTGCCGCTTGCCCGGTCGCGGCGTATGGATTTCTGCTGAACGCCGTATAATAGATCAGGCAGCCCGCCAGAACCCATTCGCCAAAAGTCTGAAAAGACAGGTAAAAGTTCCGCCAGACCTCGGCGAACGTATCGACGTGCTTTTGCTCCGGCGGACGATCAACGCCCTGTCAATTGCCAACAAAGCAGGAGTTGTCACCACAGGTTTTGCTCAAGTCGACGCCGCTTTGGGCAAGGGAACGGTTGTCATTCTTGTGCATGGCTCAGATGCGGCGGCGGGAGGCATTGAGCGTTTGGACAGGAAACACACCGCCATTGCTGTGGCTCACGGCCGTTCACCGCAAAAGTGTCTGGAACTCACGATAGAACAAATCAGCTTGGCCATTGGCGGGCTAAATGTGGTACATGCTGCCCTCAATCAAGGTGGAGCGGCGGCAAAGTTCGCAACCGAGGCTGGGCGTCTCAAACGCTACCGGTCCGGCTTACAGCCATTGGAAACACTGAACAGTGGATCCACCGGTGGTGACACGGAGATTTAACGCACGCCGCAGCGGTTCAATTGAGCCGGTGTTTTGACAGAGATTGATCGGATGCGGGCATGGACACACCGGTGTCGTCCCGCCGTAAAAAAGGTTTGAACGGTAAGACGCATGAGCGACACGAAGGAGCCCCAAGACAAGACGTTGCGCGTAGGCGGCAGCAAAACGCTGTCAGCACAACGGACCGTCGAGTCGGGGCATGTGCGGCAGAACTTCAGTCATGGCCGCTCTAAGACGGTTGTCGTGGAAAAGCGCAAGACCCGGAAACTTGGCTCAGGCGGCCCAGGTGACCCGGCGGCTCCAGTAGTTGCAGAACCCGTGCAGAAGAAGCCTGAACCGCGCCCCGTCGCACGTCCGGTGGCTCCGTCGGCGCCTGCCGCGGCTGGGTCGCGAACGGGTGCGCTCAAGCAATCCGAACAGGACGCGCGCGCCCGTGCCCTTGCCGAAGCTCGCAAGCGTGACGTGATCGAAGAAGCCGAGCGCGTTGAGCTCGGTAAAGCCTCGGCACCCGCAACCGCATCGCCACCTGTGCCTTCAGTTGCGGCGTCTCCTCTTGCCACCAGCACGGCACCCCCTTCTGCTAAAGATACGGCTACTGCGCCTGCAGCCAGCCGGCCTGCACCAGTCGTTTCGAGCCGGCCATCGGCGACCGCTCCGGCCGTTGCTTCCTCCAGCCGCGCAACCGCAGCGCCCGCGTCCGATACGCGCCCGGCGTTTAACCGGCCGCGCCCGTCCTCCGGCAGCACAGTGGCATGGACAGTCCGCGAAGGCGGACGCCCAAAGAACATCGACATCGCGATGCCGCGGGTGATGCCCGTTGCAGAGCCGGCCGTTGAACCGCCGAAGGGCCGTGAAGCTCGTGTGGAATTGCGCTCGCGCGGCCCGGCCGTCCCGGCTGTAGAGGACGAAGAAGTCCGTATTATCAAACGCGGCGGCAAGCTTGTGCGCCAGGCTGTCAAGGTTGTGCCTGACGAGAAGCGCGAGCGCGTCAAACTGACGATCAATAATGCTTTCGACCAGCAACAGCGCGAGCGCTCGCTGGCCTCGCTCAAGCGTAAGCGCGAGCGTGAAAAGCTGAAAGCCATGGGCATTCAGCAGCCCCGGGACAAGATTGTGCGCGAAGTCATTATTCCTGAAGCCATCACCATTCAGGAATTGTCGAACCGCATGACCGAGCGCGGCGTCGACGTCATTAAGCTGCTCATGAAACAGGGCGCGATGCACAAGATCACGGATGTGATCGATGCTGACACGGCTGAATTGATCGTCACCGAGTTCGGTCACACAGCCAAGCGCGTTTCCGAAGCCGATGTTGAAATCGGCTTTGTGAACAAGCAGATCGAAGACGAGATCATGGTGGCACGCGCGCCCGTCGTGACCATCATGGGCCACGTCGACCACGGCAAGACTTCGCTGTTGGACGCCATCCGCCAGACCAATGTGGTTTCAGGCGAAGCCGGCGGCATTACTCAGCACATCGGTGCCTACCAGGTGCTAACACCGTCCGGCAACAAGGTGACGTTCATCGATACGCCGGGTCACGCAGCCTTTACGGCGATGCGCGCGCGCGGTGCCAAGGTGACTGACATTGTCGTGCTCGTGGTCGCAGCTGACGACGGCGTGATGCCGCAAACGGCTGAAGCCATCAATCACGCTAAGTCTGCGGGCGTTCCCATGATCGTTGCGATCAACAAAATGGATAAGCCCGCGGCAGAACCCGGTCGCGTACGAACCGACCTTCTGCAGCACGAGATCGTCGTTGAAAGCATGGGCGGTGAAACCCAAGAAGTACAAGTCTCGGCCTTAAAGCGCACCAACCTCGACAAGCTGTTGGAAGCGATCCACCTGCAGGCCGAAATTCTCGAACTCAAGGCTAACCCGGAGCGGCCCGCCGAAGGCTTCGTCATCGAAGCCAAGCTCGAAAAGGGGCGCGGCCCCGTCGGCACCGTGCTGGTGCAGCGCGGCACGCTCAAAGTTGGCGACATCGTCGTGGCCGGTATGGCCTGGGGCCGCGTGCGCGCCCTTATCGACGACAAGGGCGTGAATATTCCAACGGCGGGACCGTCTGTGCCCGTCGAAGTGCTTGGATTTGACGGAGCACCCGAAGCGGGTGATCAATTCGCAGTTGTCGAAAACGAGGCCCGCGCCCGCGAATTGACCGACTACCGCATCAGAAAGCGTCGCGAGACACTCGGCACATCGGGCACAGCGCGTACGCTCGAACAGATGATGCAACAGCTCAAGGAAGCCGGGAAAAAAGAATTCCCGATGGTCATCAAGGGCGACGTGCAGGGTTCGATCGAAGCCATTCAGGGCTCGCTTGCCAAGCTTGGTACCGACGAAGTCGGCGCGCGCATCGTGCATTCGGCCGTCGGACAGATTACCGAGTCGGACGTTGCGCTGGCGAACGCCGCCAAGGCGATCATTGTCGGCTTCAACGTGCGTGCCAACGTGCAGGCGAAGCAGGCAGCCGACCAGCAGGGTATCGAGATCCGTTACTACAACATCATCTACGACCTGGTGGACGACGTGAAATCTGCCATGTCTGGCTTGCTTGCGCCGACGAAGCGCGAAGTGTTCCTGGGTTACGCCACAATCAAGCAGGTCTTCAATGTGTCTAAGGCCGGCAAGGTGGCAGGTTGCATCGTGACCGAAGGCAAGGTCGAGCGCGGTGCCAAGGTACGCCTGTTGCGCGAGAAGGTTGTGATCCATGAAGGCACGCTTGCCGTGCTGAAGCGCTTCAAGGACGACGTGAAAGAAGTCCCGACGGGCCAGGAGTGCGGCATGGCTTTCGCTAACTACCAAGACATCCGGGAAGGCGACGAAATCGAGTGCTTCCAGGTCGAAATCATCAAGCGCACGCTTTAGGATCGGAATTTGGTGACGAGGTCAGAGACGATTGCTGCCCTGGCTGCAAACTCCGCGCAGATTAGAGATCTGGGCGCCACGGGGCTCTATCTGTATGGTTCGGCCGCAAGAGACGAACTTTCGGAAAAAAGCGACGTCGACCTTTTTATTGACTACGATCCGAGCAGCGAGTTTTCGTTCATAGAACTCGTCAGACTACAGGAATTGATCCGGAAAAAACTTGCGCGCAACATCGACCTGACGACGAGAGCAGGTCTACATCCTCTTCTGAAAGATGAGATCGAGCGTTCCAGTATCAGGGTGTTCTGATGCCGAGGCGTACGGTTTGGGTACGGCTCAATGATATGCTCGCCGCCGTGGACGAAGGCATTGCTATCGTGTCCGGGCTCACGTTTGACGAATTTCAGAAGAGCGTTGTTG
>JANNXL010000348.1:0-2729 GCA_031409575.1 Hyphomicrobium sp. | reverse complement strand
TGCCATGACGAGGCCAGTTTCAATCAACAGCCGGAGAAGAAGCAGAGAGGACATCAACCAATGCCGGCACCCGTCATGGATGAGCAATGCTATGAGGGCAGACTTCGCGTTACGACGGGACATCTGCCCGACTTTCCAATTGGCGCATTCCCAATCACGTACAGTTGAAAGCGACTGGTCAGAAGTCGTTACGGTGATTGGTTTGCTTCGGAAAACAATGAGGGAATTTATCTCATGAGCATTATTAATTGCCGCCGGTCACGCCGCGGGCACATGGCATACGTTCACGCTTCACACGATGCGGAGCTCAGAAGCAATACGCACCATTTCCGAAGTTGTGCGCGCATTGAACTTAGACCGGATGGCGGTGCAATCCGATGCAACCGTTTTGTAGCAGACGTCTATGTCTTCGGCGATTTCGGCCATGCTTTTGCCGCGCACGAGCGCGCGCAAAATTTGCACTTCGCGATCGGTTAACGCCGCCATGCGGCTATTGGCGTCGACTCGCATCAAGGCTACATCTTGAACCAAGCCCGGCGGCAGCCAGCGTTCCCCTCGCGCCACGCTATAGACAGCGTCACGCAAATTCAGCGGGTCACCGGTTTTACTGACGTAACCCTTCGCACCGAACTCTAAAGCTCTGAGCGCCAGCACAGGCGCATCGCTCATAGAAAACACAACGACCTTGGCCGTGCTGTCGCCGGCGACAATTTCCCGCGACAGATCGAGCCCTGAACCATCGGGCAGGTTGATATCGACGACAGTCACATCGGGCTTGTGGCGGGCAAACACTTCGCGGCCGGATTTGACGGAACTCGCTTCAAAAAGTTCGACATCGCTGTCGCTGGCAAACAGCGCCCGGCACCCCGAAACGACAATCGGGTGATCTTCGACAATCAAAACCTTCACGCCGGCCTCGCCCTTGACGAAATGTAACAATGTTGCGTTTAGTTAGCCCGCATTTGGTCCTGTCCACAAGAGGGAAGTGAATTTTTTAACCGGTCTCGCAAGTGCGTTGACCGGTAGGAGCCGGAAACAGGATGTCGATAAGGCTGCGTCTCAACCTGGCACTCGGGCTGCTGGTGATGTCGGCGTTCGCTGCAATGATCGGGGCTTTGCTGCTCGATTCCGGTCCGCGCTTACGTTCCGAGATTGAGAGCAGCATGGCGGTCACGCAGAGTATGGTGCGGTCATCAATCATTCCGCTGCAGGATTCGGCCACGCCGCGTGAAAGCCTGGCTCGCTTGGTTGCCAGCCTCAAGACATTGCGCCACGTGCGCGTTGAACTAGCCAGCACGTTGCAAGACGTTCCTCCGGCCAGCCGTATCGTCAACATCGGCACACCCGAACGAGGTGAACCGATGGCAGCGGGCATTCAAGTCCATGTCGCCGGCGAGATGATCGACACCATCATCATTACACCTGAGGGCTCCGATGAGATGAGTGAGGTGTGGGAAACGATCGAACGTATTTCCGCATATGGCGCCATCTTTGCGGCCATCGCTTTTCTCGTCACCAGTCTGCTGATTAGCCGGTCCTTGGCGCCGCTGACCGACCTCAAGTCGGCTCTGCGGCTTCTGGAGGAGGGCAACTACAGCGTCGCCCTTGCCACCAGGGGGGCGCCGGAGATTTCTGAAATTTCAAGCCGTGTCAACACGCTGGCCTCCGCACTCAACAAGGCACGGAGTGAAAACCGGCAGCTCTCCAGCGGTATCGTCCGGGCACAAGACGACGAACGCCGCGAGATCGCCCGCGAACTTCACGATGAACTGGGGCCCTATCTCTTCTCAATCCGGGCCAGCGGCACTGTGCTCAAGAGATCGTTCGAGCAGTCGGCAAGCCCCGAGGCCGCCAACGCCGCACAGAAAACAGCCGAAATCATTGATCAAATCGATGCCTTGCAACAGACCAACCGTCGCGTTCTGAGGCGCTTGAGTCCGATTGGGCTGGCGGAACTGGGCCTTGAAGGGGCGTTGCAGGCTCTCATTGGCCTGTTGAGCAAAAATCAAACGGCGGCGAAAGTCTCTTTGAGTATCGAAGCCAAACTCGATGGGCTGGATGAGACGACGTGTCTGACAATCTACCGCGTCGTCCAGGAAGGGCTGACCAACGCTTTCCGTCATGCCGGCGCAACCGCCGTCTCAGTCGAAATTTTAAACGTCTCCAGCACGCAATCGGGCCGCGAGGGCGATGCCTTCTCAATCGCGGTTCGCGACAATGGCGAAGGGCTGCCCGACGAAACCCAAGAAGGCTATGGCCTGAAGGGGATGCGCGAGAGGGTTAGCGCGCTCGGAGGAGCTTTGACTATCCGCCGTTTAACGCAAGGCGGGACACGGCTCGAAGCCTTCGTTCCTATAGCATCCCGCCAGCCGTCTGCATTTGCCGAAATGCCAGGACGAGTCTGAACGTCTCGCACCCAACTCCTGACCTAACCTGCCGTTTCTGAATAATTTTTGAAGCGGCGTTGCCAATTGGCATCGAAATTTGCGCCTTAAACCGCCGATCGGGAAAATTTCCCACAGCCCTTTGGAAACTTACCCATGTCATCCCGAAGTGCGTGTCCACATCGTCACTTTCGCGCTCATCGCGGGCAATTGGGGGACGACTGGAATGAAACGACAGACGTTTGGCTGTTGGAGTTCGGCAATTGCTGCTGTGGCCTGCACACCGGCATGGTCTCAAACAACGCCAGCACCCCTTCCAGCACCGGCGCCAACGACATGCCCTCG
>JANNXL010000347.1:0-3417 GCA_031409575.1 Hyphomicrobium sp. | reverse complement strand
GCGGCTTGTGGACGGCACGGGCTCGATTGCAGCCTGATACGGTCAGCGCCAACCGCACCGTTTCGGTGACGTGTTCGGCCTTCATCGTGGTGTACAGCTTCCAAGCGATGATGGAACCGCGAGAAGTCGTCGAGAATGGGCGTGTGCGGTGCTTTCCAAGTCTTCTGCGGTGCAGTTCCCACGACTTTCTCACTTTTCTGTCCACCGCATGATGGGCACTGTCGAGATCGAATTTTGAGGTGAACCTTCGATGATGCGGTCGCTGATCGCAAGATACACCAGAGTATTGCGCGTTTTGTCGACAGATCGGAAGACGTGCGTATGCTTAAAGAACAAAGACGTGCTTTCGGAGTAAACTTTTTCTTCGCTTTCAAGCGTGGTGATATCGGTGGCTATGGGCCCTACTTGGCGGCACGAAATTGAAAAACGAGAGGGATCTTCAGCCAATCCGAGCGTCCCCTTGATGCCGCCCGTCCGCGCCTGACTGATATGACACGCAACCCCCTTTACTTTCGGATCGTCAAAAACGCTGATGCAAACTTTATCGTTTGCACCGATGAGCCGGAATGTCGTGCTGACGCACGCAAGGTCTTCGGCAAGTGCCGAACCCGCAGTCACAACGAGTGCAATGATGCCAGTGGCTAGACCTAAGTAGCGCATGCGTGCTCCGCGAGTGCTGGGCGTATACTATCTGGGGTGAAAACAGTTGGATAGGTTGAACGCTGGCTTCGATCTTGATGTTCCAACCACGATGACTCCATCTGCATACTCATGTATACGGTGGACGCTATCAAAACCAAAGTCTATGTGGTGCGAACCGATCGCATCACGCCAGGTTTTATGCGCGCGCGCAGAAGTTCCGTACTTTTTTGCACTTGTAAGCGCGATGGATGAGCTTGCAGTATCACTAAAAATGGACCCCGTTGAATTGCGGCGGATCAACGATACGCAGGTCAATCCCGTCAACGGCGCGCCATATACCCGCCGCTCCCTCATGAAGTGCTATGACGAAGCCGCTAGGGCATTCGGATGGGCAAAGCGTACGCCCGAACCGGGCCCCATGCGTGATGGTGATTGGCTGATCGGATGGGGCTGCGCCACCGCGACGTACCCAACGCAGATGTCACCTGCGACAGCACGCGTTACACTTTCTGCCGCCGGCACCGCTAGGGTCCAGTCTGCGGTTCATGATGTCGGCACCGGTGCATACACGATCCTTGCTCAACTCGTGTCGGAGCGGCTCAGCGTACCCATGCAAAACGTAACCGTTGAACTTGGCGATACTAAGCTGCCAGCAGGTCCAGTGGCGCGCGAACTCACGGCGCTTCTGGCCCGGCGCGGCAAGCCGCAGACGATCGTGTCGGACAACGGCACCGAGTTCACGTCGAATGCGATCTTATCGTGGGCAGCCGAGCGGCGGATCGCCTGGCACTATATCGCGCCGGGCAAGCCGGCGCAGAACGCCTGCATCGAAAATTTCAACGGCCGGATGCGCGACGAGTTGCTCAACGAGAGCCTGTTCTTCGGTCTCGATCATGCGCGTGCGGATTTGGCGGCGTGGGTGGCCGATTACAACTGCGAGCGCCCGCATTCGTCGCTTGGCTATAAGACCCCGGCGGCGTTCGCTGCCGGATTAGTGCCTGATACGAACACCGCAACAGGCCAGCCCGCTGCGATCGATGAGGTCTCCGCGATCTGGCCTGTTGCTCATCACTGCGAAGACACGGTATCAAACCAAAAGACTCTAACTCAGCCCGGATGAACGTTCAGAGGCAGGTCATCAGCCATTGGTATACATCGCACCATAAGCCAAGGGTCTATGGGTGGTAACGCTCTCGTGCCTGTCGGGTTCCACGCAACTGTGTTTGCATCATACAGAGTGATACGGCGGTGCGTCAGGCGCCAGTCGATGAAACAAAATGCGGAGTCCGGAGTTGTTCGGGCGTCCGCATTATTTGATCTCGTTGGTGACCCATGCTTTACGTACTAATATCTTCCGCCCCGTTCGTGTTGGTTGTGTCGATCTTGATTTATCTTGAACATAATGCTGCGCTGCCGACACGGCCAGCACCGACCGGTCGAAATCGGAGGAGCAGGTGGTAGCTTCACTGATGCGCTCCAATCGATCTCTCCATGATGCATATTGAGGAACACCCTTATGGCTATGACATCGCGCGATCAAGCTCGCACCCCAGTCGGGGTGAGAGGCTGGCAAGACGACAAAAATGATATCTTTGGCGTCCGTTACCTCGCGTATTTCGAGTCTGGGCATCTCGATCCGATGTCAGATCAGCTGTATTTCGATGAGCACGATACCTCACCCCTGACGTTGCAACTTGCAGGCTATAACCATGGAAGTTGCGTGGGTGCTTTACGAGTTAGCTTCACCCAACTGCACGGCCTTAGCGCTCGTCTCCCGTGTGAATCTCATTTTTGCGAAATCGGCGATGTGGCAAGCTATAAATCCGTTGAGATATCAAAGTTGGCGGTGAACCCAGAAATAACCAACTTATCTTTTCGCACAACGCTTTATGCAACACTCGTCAGAGCAGCGCTAATAGCCGCCGAGGCTGCAAACTGTGAACGCATTGTTATTTCGACTAAGGGAGATTGGGTTCGTTTTTATGAAGCTATGTTGGGCGCCAAAGTCATCGGCACTCCAGCATTTTATCCTCCCGGCAACGTTCCGATTTCGATGCTGCAGTTACCAATTGGCGAAGCGCGGCGGCGGCAGAAGTTGCAAAACGGCTTCTTCAAGTATGACGGGTCAGACGTCGACGATATGGGAAGAAAAATTCACGCAGCCGTTTTGGCCACCACGCACGTGTCGCATGCATCGAGGCCGCACGAGGTATCGGCTGCCAATGCCGCGCCGGGGTTGTAGATCTTGAAAAGCAGCGATTACGGCCCCGCGTGTAAACTGCGACGAAGCCAGTGGTAGGCTAAGGTGATCCTCGGCGAGGCCGTTCAGATAAATGCTCGCACCCTGAAAAATGACGGTTGGACTTCTACCCGGCACGTCTCCTTGAAGGCCATCGCCCGAATCTCCCCCGTGGAGATGCAAGCAAAACTGTCAGGAATGTTCCCGGACTAGTCTGTCATGGATCTACCCGGTTCGCACCCCTCCCGACTGAACTGATTTGCACGCCGCCCAAAACAGTTTGGCGTTGCGCGTGCCTATCGGAGCCGTTCGTACAGCCGTGACAAGACCAATGGGATTGATATTGTTTTGCAAAGCCGACCGCTGGGTTGTGGTTGGCTGGATCAATGGGATTGGGGGCGCTGGTGTTGCCGGCGTGCCGCAACTGCCTCAAACTTGGTCACAGAAGTCATTCCAGCATTTAGCGAATACGGTGCCGGGCGCGGCAGCTATTCCCAGGCAGATGCTTGTTCTCAGCCAGATACTTGGCCCTGCGG
>JANNXL010000346.1:0-5528 GCA_031409575.1 Hyphomicrobium sp. | reverse complement strand
GTCGCATTTTCTGACGACGAACCGGGAGCCACTTCGTCGGAAAATGCTCTAGACCACCTTACAAAACGTGCTGCAACCCGCGCACAAATCCGGACAATCCCAAGAGACGCTCGCGCTTCAAACGCTCAGCCGTGAGAATGGCGACAAGGCTTGCCACGCTTTGCTCAACCACGGTGTTGACGATGACGTAATCGTATTCTGCCCAGTGGCTGATTTCGGCTGCGGCCTCGGCCATTCTCTTGGCAACCACTTCGGGGGGGTCCTGCGCGCGGCCTTTCAAGCGGCTTTCAAGCACAGCACCCGAGGGCGGCAGAATGAACACGCGCACAAGGTCGCCGGCCCTTTTTTCTGCCAGCTGCTGCGCGCCTTGCCAGTCAATATCGAACAGCACATCCCGGCCAGCGGCGATGGCTTCATCGACGGGCTTCTTTGGCGTGCCATAGAGGTTATCGAACACACACGCCCATTCGAGCAGCTCGCCGTTGTCGCGCATGGACGCAAAACGCGCAGCATCGGCGAACACATAATCCCGGCCGTCAATCTCGCCGGGTCTCGCCTTACGTGTTGTGGCTGAAACAGACAGTGAAATACCGCGATCAGCCTCCAGCAGTCCGCGTGCGAGCGTCGTCTTCCCTGCACCCGATGGCGACGACAGCACGAACAGCAGGCCACGGCGCGCAATCATGGGAGCGGCGGAAGTATGCTTTGATGACGATGGCTCACTCAATGTTCTGCACCTGCTCTCGCATTTGATCGATGACGACTTTCAACGACAGGCCGTGTGCTGCGATCTCGTTGTCATTGGCCTTCGAAGTCAGCGTGTTGGCCTCGCGGTTGAACTCTTGCGCGAGGAAATCCAGTTTGCGCCCGGCGGCGGCTGGGCTGGCGAGCAGGTCACGCGCCGCCTCGATATGAGACTTGAGACGCTTCAATTCTTCTTCCACGTCAGCCCGCGTCGCAATCATCACTGCTTCTTGATAAAGCCGCGCCGGGTCGAGACCTTGTCCGGTCTCAATGAGTTTAGCAACCAATGCACAGATGCGGGCTTTAATTGCTTCCACCGTCCGCGCTGGGCTCGCCTCGACAAGTCCTGTCAATCGCGCAATTTCATCGACCTGGCTTTCAACAACGGCGTGCAGGCGTGCACCTTCGGAGGCACGGGCCGCTATCAGCCCATCGAGCGTAACACGCAGGCTCGCCAGCATTTCAGCGTGACGCGCAGCCGTCTCCCCGGCACTCTCAATAACTTCTGCTGTTTCAAGCACGCCGCGGATCGATAGCAAGCCGTCGATACGCGCGGGGGCGGCACCCGTCAGCTCGCTGACGCGCTGGGCCGCAAGCGTCACTTGCGCAAGGGCCGCCTCGTTGAGACGCAGTTCGCTGATCGCACCCGCACGCTGCACGTTAAGCCCAACCGAAATACTGCCGCGCGTGAACCGGCTGGCGATTTCGTCGCGCACTTTCGCTTCGAGCACGTCATAGCCGGACGCGAGCCGCACGCGCACGTCGAGCCCGCGATTGTTGACACTGCGCGCTTCCCAATACCAAGCGCACGGCCCCAGCGCACCCTCGCCACGGGAAAATCCAGTCATACTTTGCAGGGCCATGGAATGCTCGAACGGGGGTGGAAATTGCCAGAATCGTAGCCGGCGCGCCAACAGTGCGTTGCTGGGCGATGACTGCCGAAATGGCCTTCTAGCCTCCTTGAGCCTATCCGCCAAGCGGGCAGCTGTGTCCAGTGGCCATCAAGGATGGGTTACGCGCTCGGCGCTGGGTTCAGGATCGTGCGCCCGCCCAGATTGTGCCGGGAAAAAAATGTGCCGCGCCGCAAAAGGGCATCGGGGCGAATTCGCAAGCTCGCAAAGATCATGAAACGCTTTGGATCTCAGTCGTCAAAAGCGTTCGCCACAAATAGCAGGCCACCAACAATGGTGAATGCGGCGAAGGCGTAGTTGAGCAACTCGAACATCTATACTCCCGTCCCGAACTGGGCAGCGTTTCCGTAGCCGGGACAAACTGAAGACTGAAGCGGGTCGAGCGATCCAAAGCTCGACCCGCCTCTTGACGTCCAGCCGGCGATACGCGCCACAAACCAGACGTTAAGCGTCGCTGAAACCATCGCGGGGGGATGATTGCCTTGCGACGCGATTGAAAGAACAACGGACCCAGCCGGGATCTATTCCGGAGCGGTTGTGGCCGGTCTGTGGATAACTTTTTGGGGGGGCGGATGTCTTTGTGACGGAGCCGTTTGGCGATTGAAGTCCGGCAGTTCAACAGACTGTTTGGTCAGCCGGACTTCGTCGAGGCCCACGGGCCCTCACTCACTGCGACCCGCAAAGGCCCTTCTATTTCTTTGGCTTTTTGACCGGGGGGGGCACAGCAGCGGCCCCAACTGCAGCTGTAATCGGCGTCACGGGTGCAGCAACCGGGGCCGCGGGTGCTTCGGCGGGCGGGTTGGGGATAGCGTCGGCTGCGCCGGCGGTTGCTTTGGCTCCATCGGCCTTTACACCGGTGGCCTCTTGCTTGGCGCGAAGATCCTTCTCGACTTTCCGCCAGGCAGTCGCGGCCTCGTTATGTTCTTTCAAAGTATCCGAGAATGTGTGGCCGCCCGTGCCGTCGGCAACAAAATAGAGGTCAGCGGTCTTGGCCGGATTGAGCACCGCCTCAATCGCTGCCCTGCCTGGGTTGCAGATCGGCGTCGGCGGCAGGCCCTTGATCTGATACGTGTTGTGCGTGTTTTTGGCGTCGATCTCGGATTGCTTGATTGGCTTGCCCCATTGCACTGCTCCGCCATAGAGACCGTATAAAATGGTTGGGTCAGATTGCAGCCGCATCCCTTTGCGCAGACGATTGATGAAGACGCCCGCGATCTTTTCGCGCTCATCGGCGCGGCCGGTTTCCTTTTCAACGATCGATGCCAGTGTCAGGGCCTCTTCCGCCGTCTTGAACGGCAGATCCGGCTGGCGCTTGTCCCACGCGGCTTGCAAGACTTGAGCGCGTTTAGCGATCATGAGGTCGAGAAGTTCCTGGCGCGTCATGCTTTTATCGACGCCGTAGGTTTCCGGCAGCAGCGCCCCCTCGGAGGGAACGGCTTCAACGTCGCCGGTTACCGTTTCTTCAGCCTTCAGGCGATCGATGATCTGCTGCGTTGTCAGGCCCTCGGGTACCGTCACCTTGTATTGAATGGATTTGCCTTCGCCCAGAACGTCGAGCACATCGCGCATGCTGGCGCCGGGATTGAAAACGTATTCGCCATGTTTCAGCGCCGCCATTTTGACGCCGGCGAGGCTGCGCAATTTGTAGTTGCTGACAAACGCCCAAGAGTTCGTGATGACGCCCTCCGAAGCCAACCGGTCGGCGATGGCAATCACGCCGTCGCCTTTGGGAATGGCAACGGTACGCTGTTGGGCTAAGGGGCCCGGCTGTTCGAAATGATGATGTAGAAGTGCTGCGGCACCGCCTGCGGCAACCATGATGACAAGGCCGAGCGTCAACAGCCCACTGAACAGACGCACAAAGCCTGTGAGAGCTTTGCGCTCGCGCCGGACTTTCACACCCTTTGGGCGTGACGGCGCACGTCCCGGTTCCAAGGCTTCGGCGGGGCTGCGCGGACGCATGTCCGCTCGCGCTGATACGGTGGACGTTGTCTCCCGGCGGTTTGTGGCCATTCAAAACTCCCCGTCGGACACATGGCTTTAGGCCAAAATCAAAGCGGCCTGACACTGAGGCATCGACTCGCAAACACGTTGCCATTTCCATGGGCTAACAATGTGGCAAAACCCACCAACTTAGGCGCTCTCGAGACGGATCAGGCCACGCGCCGCATGATGACGGAGGCGTTCGTGCCGCCGAAGCCAAACGAATTACTCAGCACAATATCGACGTTGCGCTGTTTGGCCTTGTGGGGGACGAGATCAATCGCTGTTTCCACCGACGGATTATCGAGATTGAGCGTCGGAGGCAGCATATTGTCGCGCAGCGCCAGCACAGCAAAAATAGCTTCGACCGCGCCGGCCGCACCGAGCAGGTGCCCGGTCGCTGATTTGGTCGATGACATGGCGAGTTTGCCCGCTGCATTGCCGAACAAGCGCTCAACCGCCTTGAGTTCAATTTCGTCGCCCATGGGCGTCGAGGTTCCATGCGCGTTGACGTAATTGATCTCGCTGGCTTCGATTTTGGCGCTCTTCAACGCGGCCTTCATGCACCGGTAGGCGCCATCGCCTGATTCTGCCGGAGCCGTGATGTGATAGGCATCGCCCGACATGCCGTAACCGATCACTTCGGCATAGATGCGCGCACCGCGTGTCTTGGCGTGTTCAAGCGTTTCGAGAACGACGATGCCGGCCCCCTCGCCCATGACGAACCCATCGCGATCCCGGTCATAGGGCCTCGAACCTTTCAATGGCGTGTCGTTGAAATTGGTTGACAGCGCTCGGCAGGCGGCAAACCCGGCCATGGCTATCCGGCAGATGGGGCTTTCCGCTCCGCCCGCCACCATCACGTCAGCATCACCCAAGGCGATGAGACGCGCTGCATCACCTATCGCGTGTGTCCCTGTGGCGCACGCCGTGACAACGGCATGGTTTGGTCCCTTGAGCTTATGCTTGATCGAGACATAGCCAGCCGCCAGATTGATCAGGCGGCCTGGAATGAAGAACGGCGACACGCGCCGCGGGCCTTTTTCCTTGAGCAAGAGCGATGTGTCTGCAATGCCCGACAACCCGCCGATGCCCGACCCGATTAGAACGCCCGTGCGCTCCTGATCATCTTCGGTTTCGGGTTTCCATCCGGCGTCAGCAAGGGCCTGATCCGCAGCGGCAACAGCGTAAATAATAAAGTCATCGACCTTACGCTGCTCTTTGGGCTCCATCCAGTCGTCGGGATTAAATTTCCCCTCGGCCGTGGGGCCGCGTGGAATGAAATGCGCGATCTGGCAAGAGATGTCATCGATTTCAAATTCGGAAACTCGCCGCGCGCCGCTTTGGCCTGCCAGCAGATTCTTCCACGACGCCTCGACCCCCACTCCAACGGGCGTCACCAGCCCCAATCCCGTAATCACGACCCGGCGCATGCGACCTCACGTTCCCCAGTTCACGCGGCTCAGGCAGCGCCACCTGGCGCGGTGCCGCATAAGCCCAGATACCATGCGACCGCAAAGTTCCCGTGGGGGACCTCTGCGGCCAGCACTCAAAATTTCACTCAACCGGCGCAGGCCGCCCGTCAGGCCGCTGTTGCGTTCTTTTCCAAGAACTTCACGGCATCGCCAACCGTCAGAATGTGCTCGGCAGCATCGTCGGGTATCTCGCAGCCGAATTCTTCTTCAAAGGCCATGACAAGTTCCACGGTATCCAAGCTGTCGGCGCCCAGGTCGTCGATGAAGCTGGCGTTGTCGGAAACCTTTTCAGCTTCCACACCCAAATGCTCGACAACAATCTTCTTCACGCGCTCTGCGACATCGCTCATCGTAATTCCTCGTTTGGTTGGTCCGTCTAATCGTCTCGTGCGACTGCCGCCGGAGCCCCGTGTAA
>JANNXL010000345.1:0-28432 GCA_031409575.1 Hyphomicrobium sp. | reverse complement strand
CCGATGGGGGCCGAAGGTGAGCAGGAGTTGCTGCATGCCATGCAGGCCCGGCTGCCCGGCTTCGACAACATGACCGTTGTCGAAGCCATGAGTTCGATTGAAGCCGCAGGCTTCGTGGTCTGGCAGGCCGGTGACACGCGCGACGAACCTGTGAACGCGACTTGACTCCGCAGGCCGCTACTCCGCGTCGTGATTGCTCACTGCGACCTTCGTTGGCACAGGCTGGCGATCAAGTTCTGCCAAAACAGAAGCCGGAATCAGCACCTTATCGATGATGTGGATGATGCCATCTGTTGCGATGATATCCCCCTTCACAATGCGTGCGCCTGACACGTCGAGCCCCCGGCGGGTCGTTATTTCCACAAGACTGCCGTCAATGGCGTCAACGGCATAGTGCCGGGCGCTGGCATTCAAAAGGCGCGCGGTCGGGAATTCGCCCGGCACCGCGTGATGCAGGAGCACGGCTGCCAGATGATCGCGATTTTCAGGGGCCAGCAGCTTGGCGCGCAGTTCTTCCGGCAGGGCCAAGAACGCGTCGTCAGATGGGGCAAATAAGGTCAGCGGGCCGACATCGACTTCAGGATCATCCAAACCAGCAAGCTTGGTTGCGTTCATCATCTGGGCCAGCATGCCAGTGCCTTTGGCCGCCTCTTTGAGATTTTGTTTTTCGAGACTGCAATCGCCGGCTTGAACTGCGGGCGGCGAGATCAAAAATCCTGCGCTGCACACCAGTGCCAGCGCCAGCACACGCCAGAGTCGTAATTGCATAGCCGTCTCTCCCCAAGATCAGACCGAGCGATAATGTTTAATGCGGCGTTCGGTGGCACGAGACGAGGCTAACTGAGAGGCACATGGAGCGATCGGGCTGCGCGTTATCGAAGCCGTGTTCAAAAATGGTCTCAGTATTCGCTGGGAACCGCAATCCTGAAAATGCAACGAGCCGTCTACTTTTCTAACTTCCAGGCTCGTCGTGTTGCTGTTTGCCTGCGGCAGGCAAGGCGATGACGCAGCAGTCTGGATCGGTATATAGTGCACCAAAGTCTTTTCTCACGGCCAGGAAACACCCTCATGAACCCCGAGTCGCCGCCTGAATTTGCCGTCCAGCGCTGGTTCAACACGGATACTCCGCTCACTCTTGCCGGATTGAAAGGCAAAGTGATTGTGGTCGCGGCCTTTCAAATGCACTGCCCCGGCTCCCTCAAACAGGGTCTGCCGCAGGCGGCACGGTTGGCTGACGCCTTCAACGCCGATGAAGTGGCTGTGATCGGGCTCAACACTGCGTTTGAAGAGCATGACAAACAGGCGGCCGGCGCGCTTGAGACCTTTATTCGGGAAAAGGGCTACGCTTTCCCCATCGCCAAGGACAAGCCGAACGGCGCTGAAATGCCAAAAACCATGGAAATCTACGAAATCCAAGGCACTCCAACCATTTTGATTTTCGACCGCCAGGGCCGCCTGCGCCGCCACTACTTGGGGCAGGTCGACGATCTGCGGCTCGGTGCCGAAGTGATGGCGCTGGTCATAGAAACACGCGATGCCCCGCGTGAACAGTCGGCCGCTCTCGAACGGCGGCTCGCTGCAGCACTCAATGACCCCGATCAACATACGCACGATCACGATGGAAATTGCTGTGGCGGGCATCATGGGCACGGGCACGATCACCGTCACGATCATCACGATCACGCGCACGCTGCCGATGGTAGCTGCTGCGGTGGCGCACACGAACACGATCATGAGATTGCCCAGCCAGCGGCCGCTGCCAAAAGCAAGCCTGCCTCAAAAGCTGCAAAGCGCTGATGCTCATCAGGCGAAGCTAGTGCGCCGACGCGGAGACCTCCGCGCCGATGCCGGTCTCCGAGCGCACGAATTGCGCTGCGAACGCCGCACGTTCGGCATCGCCCTGCGGGCTACGATCAAACGTCGAGACGATCCAGATGCCAGCAAACGCCAGCGTCATCGAAAACAGTGCCGGGTTGTCGTAGGGGAATATCGCGCTTTCGTTTCCGAGGGTTTTGACCCATACGGCCGGGCCTAGCACCATCATCACCACAGCCGAGATCAGCCCGAGCCAACCTCCTGTCACCGCCCCCCGCGTGGTCGTGCCGCTCCACAACATGCTCATGACCAGCACGGGGAAATTGCAGCTTGCCGCCACAGCGAACGCGAGCCCCACCATGAAGGCCACGTTTTGTTTTTCGAAGATGTAGCCAAGCACGACTGCTACAAGGCCGATAACCACCGCCGAGGCCTTCGACAGCGCCACTTCACGGGCCTCCGTTGAGCGCCCTTTGGCAAAGACGCTGGCATAGAGATCGTGGCTGATCGCGGTGGCACCGGCCAATGTCAAGCCAGCGACGACGGCAAGAATCGTCGCAAAAGCAACCGCAGAGATGAATCCGAGAAACAGCGACCCGCCAATAGCATTGGCGAGGTGAATTGCGGCCATATTCGTGCCGCCGAGCAATCCGCCGACTTTGTCGTACGTGCCGTCGGCTGCAACTTGGAAGAACGAGGAATCGTTCATCAGAAATGTAATCGCGCCAAAGCCAATGATAAACGTCAGGATGTAGAAGTATCCGATGAACCCGGTTGCGTAGAGCACACTCTTGCGAGCGGCTTTGGCGTCCTTCACCGTGAAAAAGCGCATCAGAATGTGCGGCAAGCCAGCGGTTCCGAACATGAGCGCAATACCAAGCGATATCGCCGAAACAGGATCAGAGACCAGCTTGCCTGGTCCCATGATTGAGACACCTGCTGGATGCGTGTTCACGGCAGCTGCAAACATTGCTTCCGGTGAAAAGCTGAACTGCAGCATCACCATGAAGGCCATGAAACTCGCGCCGCCGAGCAGCATGCAGGCTTTGACAATCTGGACCCACGTCGTTGCTACCATCCCCCCGAAGGCCACGTAGGTAATCATCAAGACACCAACGAGTGCCACGGCGGTGAGATAGTCGAGGCCAAACAGAAGCTCAATCAGTTTTCCAGCGCCAACCATTTGCGCGATGAGATAAACCGCTACCACTGTCAGTGTTCCAACGGCCGATAGAATGCGAAGTGGAGCTGCTTGGAGGCGAAACGCGGCCACGTCGGCAAATGTGTATTTACCTAGATTGCGCAACCGTTCGGCGATCAAGAACATGACAATCGGCCAGCCAACAAGCCAGCCGACCGAGTAGATCAGGCCATCGAACCCGGACGAAAACACAAGGGCCGAAATACCTAAAAATGAGGCGGCCGACATATAGTCGCCCGCAATGGCCAGCCCATTTTGCAGGCCGGTGATACCGCCCCCCGCCGCGTAAAAGTCGCTTGCAGATTTGGTACGGCTGGCCGCCCATTTCGTAATCCCGAGCGTAGCAAGCACGAACACCAGAAACATGCCAATGGCTTCGGTATTCATCGCCTGCTTGCTGCCGCCTTCGACAGCGCCAACGGCCCACGCGGGGCATGCCGTTGCACAAAGTGCTACTGCCGTAACACAACGCCTCAAACACCTCATCATGATCGCGCCGCCCGCTCTGCGATGCGCGCGGTCAAGGCATCAAACGTGGTGTTGGCGCGGCGTACATATATGCCAGTGAGCAGGAACGCCGACACGATCACGCCCACGCCGATGGGGATGCCCAGTGTCGTGACACCGCCCGCCAAAGGCTGTGCCAGGATGCTTCTTCCGAAGGCGACCAGCAGAATGAACCCGAAATAAATGAGCAGCATCACGGCTGACAGCCACCGGGCAAAGCGCGAGCGCTTGTTCACCAGCTCGTCAAAGTCTGGATCGTTGCGTATCGCATCGATCCGCGCATCGTTTTGCAAAGACATTGGCAGCGCCCCCGGCCCCGAACGTTTCGCGGCGTTGCCCGCCGTCACGCCTTGCACCATAGACGTTTGGCACCGCGTGAAAAGCACTTCACTTGAGTTTGCCTTCGGGGACACCGAGCGCATCGGCCAGCCGGGCTGTCGCGCTGCCTGGCCTCAAGGGTTTGGGCTGGCTTTCATGCGGCACCCAAGCAGTGAGCGTGATGATTTCAAAAGTTGCAGGCACACGGCCATTCGGCAGTGCGAACCGGTGGGAATAAATTTCTCCCGCGCGCACAAGCAGCCGGCGCGAGACTGGGCGGCGGCTGCGTTCGTGCAGCATATTGCTCGCCCCCATCGCCTTGATCTCCCGCATGACTGCAAGAGGTGACGCATATGTTGCGGTAAGAGTATCGCTATCAACGACTGGCAGGGCGAAGCCGGCCCGCTGCAAAAGTCCGCCGAGATCGCGCACGTCAGCAAAGGGCGCAACGCGCGGCGAGGCGCCACCGGTTAACTCCTCTTCGGCGGCAAGCCAAGCGGTGCGCAACTCATGCAGCGTCGTTCCGCCAAGCAGGCTCACCATCAACAGGCCATCCGGTTTCAAAGCACGGCGGATCTGGACCAGAGCACCGGGCAGATCATTCACCAAATGCAACGACAGCGCCGACACCGCTAATTCCAGCGAGGCGTCCGCGAAAGGGAGTGCCTCGGCATGACCCAGCACACGTTCGCCTGCACACTGCTGTAAGAGTTCCGGAGTGTTTTCCAGCGAGATGAGCCGCTCGAGGCCTGCCGTTTGGTGAAGCGCCCGGCCAAGGCCTCCGTGATGCGCGCCGATATCGGCAATAACGGGAAACGACCGCTGCACCACCGACAGCCGCTCGACGAAATCCTCTCCAATGCGCGCCAACAGAAAATCGTGCGCAGAGGCTGTTTTGGCCGCGCGCGTTCTGCGACGCTCCAGCAGCGCGCGATCGAAAATCTTGGGCAGCACACTTGGCAGTATTCCGTTCATTCAGTCCCATACCGGGCTCTGGCTGAAAAGTCAGCTCTGGCCCTTACGGCTCATCCTGTTCTAGGGTCCCGCCATGACTTCACGCGACACAGATCCCTTGACCGGCGAAGTCATCCGCCATGAAAGTTTCCGGTTGGCTGCTCCGGCCAGCGCCCGCGCTGCTTCAGGCATTGCGCGCCTCTTAGATCTCATCATGCCGCCGGTGTGCCTCGGCTGCCAGACGCATTTAGGAGGCCTTGATGCGCTGTGCTCCCGTTGCTGGAGCCGCATCACATTCATCCGGCCGCCGATTTGCGACCGCCTTGGCCTGCCATTGCCCTACGACACCGGTGGCACCATGATCTCGGCAGCGGCGAGTGCGGCGGCACCTGCTTATGATCGCGCCCGGGCGGTGGCAAGTTACGATGGCCTCATGCGCGACCTGATCCACGACTTCAAATTCCGGGACAGGCACGATCTGCGCCAATTGCTTGGACGCTGGCTGCTGGAAGCCGGGCGCGACGTGCTGCCGGATGCGGATATTGTCGTGCCCGTACCCCTTGGCCGCTGGCGGCTTATTCAGCGCAGCTTCAATCAGGCAGCGCTGCTGGCGCAAGACGTTGCTCGAACGGAAAAGCTGAAATTTGCGCCACAAGCTCTGCTCCGCACACGCAAAACTCGACCGCAAGTGGGTCTGACGCGATTGGAGCGCCACAAGAATGTCAGCGGCGCTTTTGCCGTTGCAAACACCTGGAAAGCCTCGATGAGTGGTCGAAACGTCGTGCTGATCGACGACGTAATCACAACCGGCGCAACCGTTGGCGCATGCGCCACGGCACTCAAGCGCGCCGGAGCGGCCCGTGTCGACGTTCTGGCCCTTGCCTTGGTCACAGATGTGGGCGTGACGCCCAATTAATCCAAAAAATGCAGGGATTGCGGCAAGTCAGTGCCTTGCCTCGCGCCCGCAAAGGCCTAAATTCAAGGGGTCGAATCCGCAAAACCAAGGATCCCGGCTGAATGTCTCAGGTTAAAATCTATACTGCGGGCCACTGCCCCTACTGCCACCGCGCCAAAGAATTACTGCGCGCGAAGGGTGTTGCTTTTGAAGAGGTCGATTTAACCGGTCAGCCACGCGGGCGAGACGAATTGCGTACCAAGGCCGGCGGACGCAACACGGTTCCACAAATCTTTATCGGTGAAGCCCACATTGGCGGCTGCGATGATTTGCATTGCCTAGACCGCGACGGAAAACTCGATTTTCTGTTGCGTGCGGGATGACTTCATCGCCGGTATCATTCACTGCCGCCCTGGTGCAGATGTGTTCGGGCCGTGACATCGCACGCAACATACAGGATGCGTGCCTGTTGATCCGGCAAGCCGCCTTAGGTGGTGCTGACTATATCCAGACACCTGAAGTCACCACGCTGATGGAACTGGACCGGGAGCGTCTGTTTGCCAACACACAACCTGAAGGTGGCAACACCGCGCTCATCGCTTTCTGTGAGCTCGCGCGCGAACTTTCGGTTTGGCTGCACATCGGATCCATGGGAATCCTGTTGCGCGACGGACGGCTCGCAAATCGCGCATTTGTGATTTCACCGGCCGGCGAAATCACGGCGCGCTACGACAAGATCCATATGTTCGATGTCGATCTGCCGGGCGGGGAAACCTATCGCGAAAGCGCCAACTATGAAGCGGGCAACGATGCTGTGATCGCGGCGCTGCCGTGGGGTGGGCTGGGCTTAACGATCTGCTACGACTTGCGCTTCCCCCAGCTACACCGGACGCTGGCGCAAGGCGGCGCGCGCTTCATCGCAATCCCAGCCGCATTTACAAAAACCACCGGCGAAGCCCACTGGCACACGCTGATCCGGGCGCGCGCCATTGAAACGCAGTGCTATGTGTTTGCCGCCGCTCAGGGCGGCCTCCATGAGCACGGCCGCGAAACATATGGCCACAGCCTGATCGCTTCGCCTTGGGGCGAGATTCTTGCGGAAGCCGGAACCGAACCCTGCGTGATGAGTGCCCGCATTGATCTCCAAGCCCAAGACGACATCCGCCAGCGCGTGCCCTCACTCCTGCACGACCGCCCGTTTGCACTCGCGAAACCCCTTGAAAACAGCGCCTGATGCCGCTTTGAACCGGCAACGGCGCCAGTCGTGTGCCAGCGGGGCGATCGTATTTACTTCCGCCACAATTGAACCCTTGCTGGGCGCAAAAGCAGTTGCGGCAACCGGCTGTAATTTAACGAATATTTGAATTCATTTTTCGCTAAGCATACCGCTTGAGAATTTGTAAAAACCCGGCGTGTTTCGGTACTCTTGTGCGACTTGGCACATGAGGACCTTTGCGTGACTGTACGTCAGCCTTCGTCTGGTAATGGACCGGGCCCTAATGCGGGCCCGCGCGTACCGGACCAATTTCGCGTCGACAGGGCGCGCCACGTCCCGCTGGCTGCGGCGGGCATCGCGGTGTTGTGTCTTGCGCTCGCGCTCTGGCTGATGCCGGCCCGCTTTTCGGCAGCACACGTGCTGGTGATCTGTGCCGCAGTGCTCGCGGTTTTGGCGGCCACGCTCGCAAACACCAAAGCACCATTGCAGCCACACAGGCCTGCGCCCGCAACTGCGTCGATCTTCGGCGAACGCCTCGAACGCAAGATCGAAGATCTGCAAGACGTGCAATGGGGATTGCGTGAAGACGAAGCGCGCCTGCGTGATTTGCTCGACGCCCAAGACGGCATGATTTTGCGGCGTGACGCGGAAGGGAGGCTGACATTCGTCAACAAGGCGTTTTGTGATGCGTTTGGCGTCCAGGCATCCGCTGTTTTGGGAACCCCTTTCCGCCCTCATGCCTTTGAAAGCGACTTCTTAGGTGCCGCGCCCACTAAAGCGCAGAGCGCCAGCCGCACCTTCGAGCACGTCGAAACGGCAATGGGGCCCCGCTGGATCTGCTGGGAAACATCGCCCGTGGCGGTGCGGGGCACCGTTGCCGAGACGCAGATTTCTGGACGCGACGTGACAGCGGACCGCTTGGCCGACACCGTGCTGAAAGACGCCAGGGATCAGGCCGAGGCGGCTAACCGCGCCAAGTCGCGCTTTCTGGCCGCCATGAGCCACGAAATCCGCACGCCCATGAACGGCATTCTCGGTATGGCCGGGCTGCTGCGTGATACGCCGCTTGCGTCGGACCAGGACACTTATGTGCACGCCATCGATCAATCGGCCCGCAATCTACTGCTGCTGATCAACGAGATCCTCGATTTCTCGAAGATCGAGGCCGGGAAGATGGTACTTGCCCACGCGGCGTTCAGTCTAGAGGAGACCGTGCAGGGTGCTGTTGAATTGATGGCACCGCTGGCCGAAGAAAAAGGCCTAGAGATCGCGTGGACCATTAAGCCCGCCGGGCCCAACTGCTTCATGGGAGACGAAGCGCGGGTGCGCCAAATTCTGCTCAATCTCATTTCCAACGCCGTGAAGTTTACAGACCGTGGCGGTGTGAGTGTAACCGTCGCAAGGGCCGCAACGCCTTCATTGCGCCCAGCGCACACAGCACTTGAAATCACCGTTCAAGACACCGGCATCGGCCTTTCTGAATCCGACCTTGCCAACATTTTCGCCGAGTTCGAGCAGTCCGACGCTGCCATCAAGCGGCAGCGCGGCGGCACTGGGTTGGGGCTCGCCATATCGATGCAGCTGGCGCGTGCCATGCAAGGCGGCATTCGCGTTGCCAGCGCTGTGGGCGCGGGTTCGGCCTTTACGTTGGCGCTTGAACTCGAAGCCGCGCGTGACGCCGGCAATGATCCGCGCGATACCGCACGGGTTCCGCTGGAGCATAGGCCGGTTGTCTTGCTGGCATGCGACAGGACGCTTGAACGCCAAGCGTTGTCAACGCACCTGCAAGAGGCTGGCATTACTTTTGTGGTCTCGTCGGCCAGTGATGCCCCGCAAGCGATTGCCAGTGCGAGCGCCAACGGAACGCCAGTCACGCGTTTGGTGGTAGAAGGTGAAGGAGAGCCGGCTGTCGCCGGGCTGCTCTTGTCGCGCGTGCGCGAACATGCGCCACACGCCCGGGCCAAAGGGATCGTTCTCATCAGCCCCTTAGCACGCGCAGGATTGGAGTCTTTCCGGAGCGAAGGCTTTACTGGTTATCTCGTGCGCCCGGTCCGCACCCAGGCGCTGATTGCACAACTATCGGAAGATGCAACTCCCGGCCTCAGTATTCCCGGCACCCCGCAATCTGAAGTCGAGCGTCGCTTAAGCGGCGGGCACCGCGTGCTGCTCGCCGAAGACAACGCCGTCAACCGGCTACTCGCTGTGCGCATCCTTGAGAAGTCCGGCTGCGTCGTGGTCACGGCAAACGACGGCCTTGAAGCGGTGTCCGCAATCCGCCGGACCATCAATGGAGACCAGCCGGGCTTCGCCATCATCTTCATGGACATGCAGATGCCGGTGCTCGACGGCATCAGCGCCACTCTTACGATCCGTCAGATGTTTGCCAAGCATCCTCATCTGCTTTGCCCGCCCGTTGTCGCCATCACCGCCAATGCCTTCCCGGAAGATCGTGCGCACTGCCTTGAAAACGGCATGGATGACTATCTGGCCAAGCCCTTTGACGGAGCTGACTTGTCAGCGCTGCTACACAAGTGGGCCGCACGGCCGCAACACCTGCCTGCCGCCTGACTTGCTCCGCAAACTGAGCCGCCGCGGCGCAAAGCCTCAGCACACCGTATTGCCCCGCGCTTGTCGTAAAGCTGTCTCCGACTCGTGCTGTGGTACCGATGCGGAAGGTTATGGTCCCACTTTGGAGAAACGATGATGCTGCGCACGGCCCGGCGCCTCGCCGGAAAGCTGAAACGCAATCCTCACCTGGCAGTGGCAGCGTTCCTGTCCCCAACAGACCAAGGCGCACATCAATGGCCGGTCGCCCAGCGCATCTTGAAGCGGCGCTTCTCAAAGGCAGCGCTGCCAATGCGCCGGCATCTGCCGGAAAAAATTTACGGCAAACTTGGCACGCTGGAAGTCCGGCTTGCGCGCTCGCGACGGGAACTTTTGCGGGCGCAACGGTTGCGCTTTGAAGTGTTCTACGAAGAAATGTCGGCCGTGCCCGGTGTCGTGGCTGCCATGAGGCGTCTCGATCAAGATGCTTATGATGCCGTGTGCGACCACCTCCTCGTGGTCGATCAGGCTATGCCCGCCACTGAGCCGGGAAAGTGGGTGCAGACCCGGCATCCCAAGGTCGTCGGCACCTATCGTGTGCTGCGCCAGGAGAAGACACCCCAAGGGCTCGGTTTCTACACGCAGAGCGAATACGATATCGCGCCGCTCATGACAGCGCGATCACCGCAGTACCAGTTCATGGAGCTGGGCCGCTCCTGCGTTTTGAAGCCCTACCGCAACAAGCGGTCTGTTGAATTGCTATGGCATGGACTGTGGACTTACGTGCGCGAGCACAAAGTCGACGTGATGATCGGATGCGCCAGCTTTGAAGGCATCGATCCCAAGGCCCACGCCATGGCTCTGAGCTTCCTGCATCACCATGCACTGGCACCGCCCGACTGGCGATGCAAGGCGCATAAGCATCTGCATCAGCCAATGGATCTCATCCCCAAAGATCAGATCGACGTGAAGGCCGCCCTCAAAGCCATGCCCCCGCTCATCAAGGGGTATTTGCGGCTCGGTGCCTTCGTAGGCGACGGCGCGGTGATCGACCGTCAATTCGGCACCACAGACGTGCTGATCATTCTGCCCGTGGAAAAGATCGATCCGCGTTATTTTGAGCACTTTGGCGCTCCAAACGAAGTCAAAAGCCGGATTGCCCAAGACGCGTAGGTGTGCGGGTGGGGCTTCAATGCCGCCATCCCGCCCCACGCAGCTTGATACGGCCATTCCCTAGGGCGTCGAGCCGCGCTATGCCTCTCGCCAAGAGCGAAACTGGCACAGTGAATGGCGCGCAAAGACCGGCACGAAAATCGAGACCCTGAGCCTGCACACGCAGCCCTTCCGGCAGCAGTTGAGGCCGTGTTCTCACCCCCCGACGACTCGCAACCCGGCAGCGCCGCAGCGCTGCCGCGTGCA
The DNA here is from genome assembly GCA_031409575.1 of Hyphomicrobium sp. GTDB lineage: Bacteria > Pseudomonadota > Alphaproteobacteria > Rhizobiales > Hyphomicrobiaceae > JANNFX01. The sequence continues at coordinate 17,563 of JANNXL010000345.1, read as the reverse complement.
GCGGCTCCGGTCGCCGAAGCCACACCGTCCATGGCGCAATTCCTTGAGATCAAGGCCGCCAATCCGGACAGTATCCTGTGGTACCGGATGGGCGACTTTTACGAACTCTTTTTCGATGACGCTGTCGTGGCCTCGGCTGCGCTCGGCATCGTACTGACCAAGCGCGGCAAGCATCAGGGGGCTGACATCCCCATGTGCGGCGTGCCGATCCATCGCGCCGACGACTATTTGCAAAAGCTCATCCGGCTTGGCTACAGAGTCGCTGTTTGCGAACAACTCGAAGATCCAGCCGAGGCGCGAAAGCGCGGGGCCAAAGCCGTCGTGCGCCGCGATGTGGTGCGGCTCGTTACGCCTGGAACGCTCACTGAAGAAACACTGCTTGAGCCCGGCATACGCATTTATCTGACGGCGCTCTATGCCTACCCGAGTACCGTGGAGGGGCCTATCATCGGGTCATCACGGCTCCTCGCTCTGGCATCACTAGACATCTCAACCGGCGAGTTCGAAACCGGTGAAATTACCGGTGCCGATTTGCCAGGAGAACTTGTTCGTCTCGCACCTGGCGAGGTGCTTGCGAGTGATCAATTGCTTGGCGACCCGGAGGTCCGGCGCTGGATCGGACTCTCTGGAGCTGCAGCGACTCCCGTGCCGTCCGCGTCTTTTGACAGCCTGAACGGTGAGCGGCAGCTGAATGCGGCCCTTGGCACATCGGAACTGGGCGGCTTTGGGTCGTTTTCGCGCGGCGAACTGGCCGCAGCCGGAGCCGTATTGCGCTATGTCGAGCTGACGCAAATCGGCAAGAAGCCGATGATCCGCCCGCCCCGGCAATCAAACGCTAGCTCGTCGCTGATCATAGACGCTGCGACGCGCACCAGTCTTGAGTTGCTACGATCCACGTCGGGCGCCCGCGAAGGCAGTTTGATCAGCGCCATCGATCGGACTATCACCGGGGCTGGCACGCGCGAATTGGCGGCGCGCCTCTCGAGCCCGCTCCGTGATGTGCAAGCGATTGAACAGCGGCTCGATGCCGTGCAGCGGCTCGCTGATGCGAGTGCCTTACGAGAAAACCTTCGCCAGTCGCTACGGCAAACGCCAGACATTGCGCGTGCCATTGCACGACTGAAGTTTGCCCGCGGCGGCCCGCGCGATCTGGCGGCGATCCGCGATGGGTTGCGCGCGGCTTCAGCATGCGCGGCGTTGCTCGATAGTGCTAAAGGTACAGCAGGGCTACCTGGTGAACTTGATGCCATCGCAGCGGCACTCACGCGCGCCTACGGGCCACTGGCGACGGCGCTGGCGGCTGCCTTGGCCGATGATCCCCCGCATTTGAAACGCGATGGCGGGTTCATCCGACCCGGATATTCTGGCGAACTTGATGCCGCCCTCCGCCTCCGCGATGAAAGCCGTACGGTGATGGCGGCGTTGGAGGCGAGTTACATCGAGCTGACAGGCGTGAAAACGCTGAAGATCCGCCACAACAACATCCTAGGTTATTTCATCGAGGTGACGCAGCTCAACGCCAAGCCACTGACGTCTCTGCCTCATTCGGAAACTTTCCGGCATCGCCAGACGATGGCAAACGCCATGCGCTTCACGACGCTGGAACTCGCTGAAACCGAGGGCCGCATTGCGTCGGCAGCACAGCGGGCACTGGCGATCGAGCAAGAGGTGTTTCAAGCGCTGGCGGCGGCTGTGTCGGATGCGGAAGCCGCCGTCTCCGATATCGCGGTCAATCTCGCCCAACTCGATCACACAGCGGCACTGGCCGAACTTGCCGCCAACGAAAATTATGTGCGGCCCGTGATCAGTGACGGTACGGCGTTTGATATTCGCGGCGGCCGCCACCCTGTGGTCGAGCAGGCGCTGCGCAAAGCCTCTGCGGGTCCTTTCATTGACAACGATTGCGTGCTGGGCCGCGCTCAGCCAACGCAACCACCGGGCTTTGACGAAATGCCCGACGCCCGCATCTGGCTCGTCACCGGCCCCAACATGGCTGGCAAATCGACGTTTCTGCGCCAGAACGCGTTGATTGCGCTCCTGGCTCAGATGGGCTCGTTCGTCCCGGCGCGATCAGCGCATATCGGCGTGCTTGACCGGCTGTTCAGCCGCGTTGGCGCCTCGGACGACCTGGCGCGCGGGCGCTCGACGTTCATGGTTGAGATGGTCGAGACGGCTTCCATTCTCAACCAAGCTACAGAAAAATCTCTGGTTATCCTCGACGAGATCGGTCGCGGCACAGCCACCTTCGATGGACTGTCGATTGCGTGGGCGTGCGTCGAATACCTGCACGACACCTGCCGCGCGCGCGCGCTATTTGCGACGCACTACCACGAACTGACAGCATTGGCGGGCCGCCTTGTAAGCGTCGCCAACGTGACCGTCGATGTGAAGGAATGGCGCGACGACATTGTATTCTTGCACAAGGTGAAGGCGGGCGCGGCGGATCGTTCCTATGGCATTCAAGTGGCTAAGCTGGCCGGCCTGCCCGCCGCCGTAGTGGCGCGTGCCGGCGACGTTCTGACGGCTCTGGAGAAGAACGACCGGCGCGCCACCGGCAGCGCCAAGGCGCTGGATGATCTGCCGCTGTTTGCCGCAAGCCGCCCACGCGGTGCGATTGCCCAGACAAAACCGTCGGCAGCAGACGAGGCGCTGGCCAGGATCAACCCTGACACCATGACGCCGCGCGATGCCCTCGACGCGCTCTATCGTCTGAAACAATTGAGCACCAAGACCGGAACATCCTAAGCTTCCCGACATCTTCCCTGCGGCCATGTTCCCTGTGACTATGGCACGCGTCCCGCTATCGCTTCAGTCGCGACACCCGCTATGATTGAGACATGACCGCACTCACTTTGAAATCAGCGCCCTATTTCGACACGCGCGACATGCGCGTGGAACTAACGGCGCTTTTCAATACCCATGGGAACCCTGCAGAAGCCCGCAAAGCCGTAGTCGACCGTTTGAAAGCGCTGGTGAAAGATGCGCGGCTTGCCGCAAGAACCGGCCTCGAGCAAGATCGCAATGGGCGGCGCTGCGCCCAAGGGCTGGCAAGCTTTCAAGATGAACTTATCCGGCTCTTGTACGACTACACCGTCGCCCACGTCTATCGCGCCACCAATCCGTCTGATGCCGAACGTATGTCGATTATCGCCACGGGCGGCTATGGCCGCGAAATGCTGGCCCCTGGCTCAGACATCGATCTTTTGTTTCTGCTGCCCTACAAACAGACACCCTGGGGCGAAAGCGTCGCCGAATATTTATTGTACGTGCTATGGGACCTCGGATTCAAGGTCGGGCACGCCACGCGCACGGTCGATCAATGCCTCAAGCTTGCAAAGTCTGACATCACCATCCGCACCTCGCTCATCGATATGTGGCATGTGCACGGCGATGGGCAGCTTTACACCGAACTGGAACAGCGCTTTCGCGATGAAGTCGTTCGCGGTTCAGAGCGCGACTTCATTGACGCCAAGATTGCCGAACGCACCGAACGCCATCAGCGCACAGGTGACAGCCGTTACAAGGTCGAGCCCAACATTAAGGACGGCAAGGGCGGCCTGCGCGACTTGCACACGCTGCATTGGCTTTCAAAATACATATTCCGCCACCGGGTTGGACCTGAAACGGTGGAGGCTGGCATCTTCACCGCTGAAGAAGCCCAAACTTTCCGTTCGTGTGAGGACTTCCTTTGGACCGTGCGCTGTTTTTTGCACTTCATAACTGGCCGCGCCGAAGAGCGCCTCACGTTTGATCTGCAGCCGGTCCTGGCCGAAAAACTTGGCTATCGGGGCAAAAGCGGCTTGAAAGCCGTCGAACGCTTTATGAAGCACTACTTCTTGATCGTGAAAGAAGTCGGCGATCTCTCCACTATTCTGTGTGCAGCACTTGAAATGCAGCAACTGAAATCTGCACCCGTTCGCAACGCCATCCTGCATCCGTCAAGCTGGACGCAAAGCTGGGCCGCCCGGCGCCAGGTGCGTGCACGAACTGATTTCCGCATCGACAATGGCCGCCTCAACGTGGCCGACAAAGACGTGTTCGAGCGCGACCCGGTAAACCTGTTGCGCTTTTTTGCGCAAGCAGAACTTACCGATACATTTCTTCATCCCGACGCCATCCGGCAATTGCGGCAATCGCACCGGCTCATTGGCGATAAGTTGCGCAATGATCCCGAGGCCAACCGGATCTTTCTCGATCTTCTGACCAGCACAGCCGAACCCGAACGCGTTTTGCGGCGCATGAACGAGGCTGGAGTGCTCGGCCGGTTCATTCCAAAGTTCGGCCGCGTCGTCGGCATGATGCAGTTCAACATGTATCACCACTTTACGGTCGACGAGCATCTGATCCGCACTGTGGGCGGGCTGACGGAAATCGAGCAGGGGGGCGTGGCAGCCGATCTGCCGCTAACGTCGGAACTCATTAAAACCATTCAGAACCGGCGCGTTTTGTATGTTGCGGCGTTCCTGCACGACATCGGCAAGGGCCGCATTGAGGACCACTCCATCGTCGGCGCACGTATCGCGCGCGAACTTTGCCCACGCTTCGGGCTCACCGCGGCTGAAACGGAAACGGTCGTCTGGCTGATTGAGCAGCATCTCACGATGAGCAATGTTGCGCAGAGCCGTGATATTACAGATCCCAAGACAGCACGCGACTTTGCCAATATCGTGCAAAGCCCGGAGCGCCTGAAGCTGTTGCTCATTCTTACGGTTGCCGATATTCGCGCCGTGGGACCGGGCGTGTGGAACGGCTGGAAGGGCCAGCTGCTGCGCACGCTTTATGCCGAAGCCGAGCCGCTTGTTTCCGGCGGACATACTCAAGTCGTGCGCCGCCAGCGCATTGGTGATGCACAAGAGGCGTTGCGTGCCGCTTTGCCGTCTTGGCCTTCAGATGATGTCGCCGCCTTTATCGACCGCCAATATCCTGACTACTGGTTGCGCACTGACACGCGCAAACAGGCCGATCACGCCCAGCTTATACGTTCAGCCGATGCCAGTGGCGACCTTCTGGCCACCGCTTGCAAGACCGACAAGTTCAGGTCGGTCACGGAACTTATGGTGTTTGCTCCCAATCACGCGCGCCTGCTTGCGCTTTTTGCCGGGGCCTGCGCGGCGAATGGTGCCAACATTGCAGGCGCCCACATCTCAACGACACGCGACGGATTTGCGCTCGATACCTTTATCTTGCAGCGCGAGTTTAATGACGATGGCGATGAACTGCGCCGCGGCGCGCGCATTGGCGACACCATTCAGCGGGTCTTGAACGGAAAGGTGCGGCTATCGACCCTACTGTCGCAGCGCCGCCCGCTTACCGCAAAGCTCGATGCCTTTACCGTTGAGCCCGAGGTTATCATCAACAACGCCCTGTCAGATGCTCACACCGTGATCGAGGTTGCCGGCCGCGACAGGACGGGGTTGCTCTATGATCTGACGAGTTCATTGTCAGATTTGTCGCTCGATATCACATCTGCGCACATTACGACGTTTGGTGAAAAAGCAGTCGACGTGTTCTACGTCACGGACCTGACGGGCAAAAAAATTGAAACCGAAGCCCGGCAAAAAACCATTCGCGCGCGGCTTGAAAAAGTTTTAACCGCCCCCTTGACTGATGAGATCGCCGCGACCGTTGGCTAGAAAATGCTTACAAGTCCATGCTAACCTTTTCAGCGCGTGCCTCACTGATTGTTCTATACCCCGTCCCGCTTCCAAACCGGCAGGCCCTTAACCGAAATGATGCTGTACAAATCGTTTGCAACCGTCGGCGGGCTGACGCTGTTAAGCCGTGTTATGGGCTTCGTGCGCGACATCATCGCCGCAGCGGTGTTAGGCACCGGTCCCGTTGCTGACGCCTTCTACGTGGCCTTCCGGTTCCCAAATTTGTTCCGGCGTTTGTTCGGCGAAGGCGCGTTCAACTCGGCGTTCATTCCGCTATTTGCTTCCAAGCTTGAGGGCGAAGGCAAGGAAGCAGCGCGCCAGTTTGCCAGCGAAGCCATGTCCGGGCTCGCCTTTGTCGTTCTGCTGGTCTCGGCCCTCTGCATGATCACCATGCCATGGCTGATGTACCTCTTGGCACCTGGGTTTTCAGACACTCCCGCCAAATTCGACCTTGCCGTAACGCTGACCCAGATCACGTTTCCTTATCTCTTGTGCATGTCGCTTGTTGCGCTGCTGTCGGGCGTTTTGAATTCCTTTGGCAAGTTTGTTGAAAGCTCGTCGGTCTCCATCATTCTCAATCTGACGCTCACCCTCGCGATGCTGCTCTCGATTGGACTCGGCTATCGTAACGATCCGATGGCCGGCTACATCCAGGCATGGGGCGTGTTCGTTGCTGGCATCCTGCAATTGGCGCATTTGTTGTGGGGCATACGGCGCACAGATTTCTGGCTGAAGTTGCAGCGCCCGCGCTGGACACCTGGCATCCAGCAGCTGGTTACCCTTGGCATCCCCGGAGTTATCGCGGGCGGCATTACACAGGTGAACATTCTGATCGGCACAATGATTGCCTCAATGCAGGATGGTGCGGTCTCGCATCTCTATTATGCCGACCGGCTGTATGAACTCCCCCTGGCCATTGTCGGCATTGCGATCGGCGTGGTGTTGCTGCCCGATGTGTCGCGGCAACTGCGGGCCGGCAATATGCAAGGCGTTATGGATAGCCAAAACCGTTCGCTTGAGTTTGCCATGCTGCTCACCCTGCCTGCGGCGGTTGCTTTGGCCGTCGTGCCTTCCGACATCGTGCGGGTGTTGTTTGAGCGCGGGGCTTTCACGGTGAGAGATACCCCTTACACCGCGTATGCGCTTGCGATCTTTGCACTTGGCTTGCCTTCGTTCGTGCTCATCAAAGTGTTCTCACCGGCCTACTTTGCCCGCCAGGACACGAAAACGCCCATGCGCTTCGCTGGGTGGAGCCTGACGGCCAATACGCTTGGCTCCATCGGACTATTTTTCCTGTTCCGGCGCCTCGGCTGGATGCCGCATCTGGGCATAGCGGTCGCCACCACGCTCGGCGGCTGGATGAATGCCATCCTGTTGTGGCGCGGGCTGAAAAGTGCCGGACATTTCGAGATCGACGCCAAGCTCAAACACGCCATGCCGCGCGTTGTTTTGGCAAGCCTCGTGATGGGAACCGCACTTTACGCGGCCTCTCATATGCTTAATCCTTGGCTTGAACAATCAACCGGGCTTGCCGTGCGCTTTTCAGCGCTCGCTGTGCTGATCGGAGGCGGAGCGCTGGTCTATTTGATCACGGCTTGGGGCCTTGGGGCTTTGCGCCTCGGTGCGCTGCGGGCTGCGATGCGCCGCTAGACTTAACGCCAGGGCCGCGCCATAACCCGGCGCGAAGATAAGGGGCCCATTTGAATGACCGCGAAGACACCAACGAAGCGCGTATTTTCCGGCATGCAGCCAACCGGCAGCCTGCATCTTGGAAACTATCTCGGTGCCATGTTGCAATGGATCGAAATGCAGAAGGCGACCGAGTGCATTTATTGCGTGGTCGATCTGCACGCGATCACCGTGTGGCAAGATCCGAAGGAACTGCGCCAGGCGACGCGCCTTGTGGCAGCGTCATACATGGCGTCTGGCCTCGACCCTAAACGGAGCATTCTGTTCAATCAAAGCCAGGTGCCGCAGCATGCGGAGCTGGCCTGGATTTTCAATTGCGTGGCGCGGCTGGGCTGGCTTAACCGCATGACGCAATTCAAGGAAAAAGCTGGCAAGGACAAGGAAGCCGCTTCCGTTGGACTTTACACATATCCGAACCTGATGGCCGCCGACATTCTGGCTTACCGCGCCACGCATGTGCCCGTCGGCGAAGACCAGAAGCAGCACATCGAATTGGCGCGCGACATTGCTCAGAAATTCAACAACGACTTCAAGGATGCAATTGTTGAAAGCGGGCATGCCGATGGAATCTTTTTTCCTGCGCCAGAACCCGTCATTATGGGGCCTGCAACGCGCGTCATGAGCCTGCGCGATGGCACCAAAAAAATGTCGAAGTCTGATCCATCGGACCTATCGCGTATTGCACTGACAGATGATGCCGATACGATTGCCAAGAAAATCCAAAAGGCCAAAACCGATGCCGAGCCGCTGCCTTCCGACGTGGCGGGCCTCGCAAACCGGCCCGAAGCCGACAACTTAACTGGCATTTTCGCGGCACTGACGGGCTCGTCGAAGGCAAGTGTCTTACGCGACTTCGGCGGTCAGCAATTCTCAGCATTTAAGAAGGTGCTTGCCGAAGCCGCTGTTGACAAACTGGAGCCACTCGGCGCCGAAATCCGCCGCATGGTGGCTGATCCGGCAAGCATTGATCAGGTGCTGGCCGATGGTGCCGAGCGCGCCCAAGCCATCGCGCGGCCGATCATGAACGAGGTTAAAGACATCGTTGGGCTGATCAGGGCGTAACGAGCACCATTCCGGCCTTGAATGGACGAGACCCTGGGCGGCATTTGCGATACCATCGGAGCTACTATTTTCAGCCGCAAGGCACCCAAACTGAAGGCCATCATGGTCACTGTTGTCGACAATTACGAGCAACGGGCGGTGCCGCGCCACCCCGAGAAGGCCCACAAGCCGGATACACCGGTTCTGCCGCGGCCTGCGTGGATCAAAGTCCGCGCAGCGGGCTCATCCGCCTTTCTTGTAACGCGCGCAATCGTGAAGGCTCATAAGCTCGCAACCGTGTGCGAGGAAGCCGCCTGCCCCAACATTGGCGAGTGCTGGGAAAAGCGCCATGCCACCATGATGATCATGGGATCCATCTGCACGCGCGCGTGCGCTTTCTGCAATGTGGCAACTGGCAAGCCTCATGCTCTTGACGCCGGCGAACCCCAGCGCGTGGCAGACGCCGTTCAGGCTCTCAATCTCGAACACGTCGTGATCACGTCGGTTGATCGCGACGATCTGGACGATGGCGGCGCTTTTCACTTTGCACAAACCATTGCGGCCATCCGGGCTGCATCACCCGCGACAACCATCGAAATACTCACGCCTGATTTCCTTCGCAAAAACGGCGCGATTGAAATCGTGGCTGCCGCCAAGCCTGATGTGTTCAACCACAATCTTGAAACGGTGCCCCGGCTTTACCTCTCGATCCGGCCAGGGGCGCGATACTTCCATTCGTTGCGGCTTTTGCAGCAGCTGAAAGACCATGACCCGAGCCTGTTCACAAAATCCGGACTCATGCTGGGCTTGGGCGAAGAGCGCGACGAGGTGATCCAGGTGATGGACGATCTGCGCGCGGCAGGTGTCGATTTCCTCACCCTTGGCCAATATCTGCAACCTACCCGCAAGCACGCCGAAGTGAAACGCTTTGTCACGCCCGATGAGTTCGAGGGCTTGAAGCGCATCGCATTGTCTAAAGGGTTCTTGGTGGTGGCGTCCTCTCCGCTCACGCGTTCATCGTATCATGCGGGCGAGGACTTCGCGCGGCTGCAAGCGGCGCGCACTGCTTCACTCTTGAAGACCTGAGCCCTCATGCCAAAGTTCGCAGCCAATCTTTCGATGCTGTTTACAGAGCTGCCGTTTCTTGATCGGTTTGAAGCTGCGGCGCAAGCCGGCTTCAAGGGCGTTGAGTTTTTATTTCCCTATGAGTTTGAGACCAGCGTTCTCGCCGCACGCTTACACGACAACGGCCTTGCGCAAGTGCTGTTCAACATGCCGCCAGGCGATTGGGACAAGGGCGAACGTGGCATCGCATGCCTGCCGGACCGGCGCGAAGAATTTCGCGCAGGCGTGGATAAGGCGCTAACTTATGCGCGCGCTCTCGAATGTTCGCAGATCCACTGCATGGCGGGAATTTTGCCAGCAGATCGCGACGCGAAGCTTGCGCGCGAAGCTTATGTTGAGAACGTGCGCTACGCGGCCGAGAAACTCGCATCCCACAACATTGAACTATTGATTGAGCCGATTAATACACAAGACATGCCGGGTTACTTTCTGAGTGGAACGCGCCAAGCCCTAGACGTGATCGCCGAAGTTGACTTACCGAACGTGCGCCTGCAGTACGACTGCTATCACATGCACATCATGGAAGGGGCGCTAGCTACGGCCATAGAGCGGCACTTGCCCGCAATTGCTCACATCCAAGTTGCCGACAGCCCCGGCCGCCATGAGCCCGGCACCGGCGAGATTGACTATCCCACCCTGTTCAAGCATCTCGACGCGATTGGTTATGCCGGTTGGGTCGGCTGCGAATACCGCCCCAAGGCTGGCACACTCGATGGGCTTGGGTGGATGGAAAAAGCCTGACTAAACCGGCCTTATCTGGCCAGTCCCGCGCACCACATACTTGAAACTGGTCAGCTGCTCGACACCGACGGGGCCGCGGGCATGCATCTTGCCGGTAGCGATGCCGATTTCGGCGCCGAAGCCGAACTCGCCGCCGTCGGCAAACTGCGTCGATGCATTGACAAGCACAATTGCGGAATCGACGCGCGCCACAAAGATTTCGGCAGCGTCTGCATTCTGCGTGATGATCGCATCGGTATGCTGCGAGCCGTACCGCGCGATATGCGCGATCGCCGCCTCAATTCCGTCAACGCATTTGATGGCGACAACGGCGTCGAGAAACTCGCGGCCCCAATCATCGGCCGCTGCGGCCACTACGCGCGCATCGGCACGTTGTACCGCATCATCGCCGCGCACTTCACAACCGGCATCGAGCAGCGCCACGACAATCGCGGGCAATACGTCTGCGCTGGCGTTTCGATCAACGAGCACGCATTCGGTTGCTCCGCACACGCCCGTGCGCCGCATCTTCGCATTGACCACGACAGGCACCGCGATTGCGAGGTCTGCCGCGCGATCAATGTACGTGTGGCAGATGCCTTCGAGGTGCGCGAACACGGGCACACGCGCTTCGTCCTGCACGCGTTTGACAAGGCCCTTGCCGCCGCGCGGAATGATAACGTCGATTGTGCCATTCAAGCCCGAAAGCATATGCCCGACGGCGGCGCGGTCTGTTGTCTCAACATACTGGATGGCGGCTTCCGGAAGCCCGGCCGTACGCAGGCCTTCGAGCAGGCAGGCGTGAATGGCAAGTGACGACTGATGGCTTTCCGACCCGCCGCGCAAGATGCAAGCGTTGCCGGCCTTCAAACTCAAGGCTCCTGCGTCGGCCGTCACGTTCGGGCGGCTTTCGTATATAATGCCGATAACGCCGAGCGGCACGCGCACGCGCTGGAACTTCAGCCCGTTGGGCCGGGTCCACTCTGCCAGCACCGTGCCGACGGGATCGGCTAGAGCCGCGATGTCCTCAAGGCTCAAGGCGATGGCTTCGAGACGTTTGTCATCAAGTGTCAGCCGGTCGATGAATGCGGCCGGGCGATCGGCTGCGCGAGCAGCCGCAACATCGCGGGCGTTGCCCAACAGGATTGCAGGCACGGAAGCTCTGAGACTTGAAGCCGCCGCGAGCAGCGCGGCATTCTTCGTTTCGGGTGAAGCAATGGCAAGAGCGCGCGCAGCGTCACGGGCGGCGGCGCCAATGGCCAGCATCGCGGCGGCAGTGTCATCGGGTATTCTGTCAGGTCTGTTCATACGCGGCGTTGTAACAGCGGTCGCAGCGGTGCGCCAGATACCCAGAACACGGTACCGTTTACCAGACTAGGTATTCCATACGCCCGCCCGCCACATCACGCAGGCGCTCCAAATGCGCCAGCGTATCGCGCGGATGCAGCGGCCGGCCGGTCATGCAGATGGTGTTCTGTTCCAGTTCCCGCAGGCCCGGCATCAGACTTTCGCCGGTTTTGTGCAACATGGCGACGGTGCCGATGCAGCGGCGGTTCATGTTGCCCGGCACCTTGGGGACCACGTCGGCTATGAAGTCTTTGATACGGTTTGACAGGTGGCTCGAAAACCTGCCGAAGATGCCGATGACGTGAATCAGCCAATCGGGCTTGAAGCGCGCGCCATGGCTTTCCATCCACGCGAAGACCTTGGTCATGATCATGTCTTGCTGGCGAAGATCAGACGTGACGCGATAGTCCTGCCATTCGGCAACAAGCTGAAAGGCCGGATCAAGATCGATGTCACCCGGCGCATACGTCTCGGTCGCCTTGACGCCGATTCCCTCAAAGAAACTGCGGTTCTTCATATCAAGCCGCGTCTTGTAGCGCGGCAGCAGCACCGTGCCCTTACTTGCATCCTTGAATGCCAGATGCACGAGCTTGGAACAGAACAGCGTACGCTTCCCCTTGAGACGCATGGTGAAGTCATAGGGAATGTGCCGCGGCCACCAGCCCCGGTGACTGCGTGCGATGCGCTCGTGAATACTTTTTGCTGCCCGCGCCGCCAGATCCGCATCGCGATGCCGGTACAGCGCGGCGCGGCCGACTCCGTGACCTAGCGAGTGTTCAAGCGTGTTGATCACGGCACCGTCTTCGATCAGCGCTTCGACCATCCAATGCCGGCCAGCGTCATCGATATGCACGATGCCGGTGTGGCTGAATTGGGTGTCAACATCACCGATGCGCGCGATTGCTGCGCTGTTATGCGCCCGCCCGCGCACCACCAGAACGTCGCCCGGCTGGAATGCGAGATTGCCGGTGCCGGCGTGCCGTGGGTGCACATGTGTGTTGTGGCTGGAGCCGGTGAAGGCGCGGCGCGGTTTCTCGCGGGGGCCGAGCTTTTCAAAGCCTGTTGCAGCCTCGCCCAGCATGTCGACTGCATAACGCAATATACGGAACACGTCTCGCAATGCGGCTTGCACGCCTTTGGTCATGTAGCCGAAAGACTGCCAGTACTGGATTTTCTCGCGCAGCCTCTGGCGGCCCTCGAACAGCGCCGCCATAAGAATAGGGGCGTCCTCACGCAGGTTTGAGACGTCAAACTTTGTCAGGTCGAGGAGGAACAGCGTGGCATAAACCTGCCGCAGATTGGCTTCGAGTTCGTCCGCTGTCTCGGCTGGCTCTTCGGCAAGTGCCACAAGCCCGCTCAAATACCCGCGAAGGTTCAAGCCGCTCGAACCCGAACCCGTCACGCCGTCAGCCACGTTCAAGCTCCCTTAACGCGCCACACACGTACCGCCTGCACACTACACTCAACCGCCGCGCAGTGCAGCCAGCAGCTCAGGCGTTGGATAGGAATCGGCTGGCATGTTGAATTTCTTCTGCACCGCTTTGACGGCTGTACGTGTGGCCGCGCCCAAGCGGCCATCAATTTCACCCACATCAAAGCCGCGCTTAACGAGCTGGCGCTGGAGTTCCTTGGCCTCATCGGCAGACAGCATCGGAATGCCGGGTTTGCCGCGCTGCATGGGTGGGGCGCCGTCGATGCGTGTGGCCAGATAGGCGGCCGTTGTCGCGTAGGTAAGTGACTGATTCCACTTCAGGTAAATGCCGAAATTCTCGTAAGCGAGAAACGCCGGACCATGGCGCCCCATTGGCAGCATGAGGGAAGCTGGCATGCTATCGGCTGGCAGTGCTGCGCCATCGACGCGTGTCACACCCCATTTGGCCCACTGCGAGCGCGGGATCTTGATGGCAAGATCGGCTTGCTCCCAGGGCACGTCGCCGGATACGCGCACTTCCTCAAGCCACGGCTCTCCCGGCCGCCAGCCAAGATGGTGCATATAATTTGCGGTCGTGCCGATGATGTCGGTGTTATTGCGGAAGAGGTTCGCCTTGCCGTCGCCATCATAGTCGATGGCGTGTTCGAGATAACGGGTCGGCAAGAACTGCGTCTGACCTATTTCGCCAGCCCACGAACCCACCATTTCAGCGCGCGTCATATCTCCGCGCTCGATGATGCGGATCGTGGCTTTGAGTTCCTCGCGAAACATCGGGCCACGGCGGCAGTCGTAGGCAAGTGTTGCTATGGACCTCAGAATGGGCAGCGTACCCATGCCGCTGCCGAAGTCGCTTTCAAGCGCCCAGAACCCTGTGATCACGGACGCGGGAACGCCAAACTCTTTCTCAACGCGATCGAACACCACTTTGTTCTGGCCGATCTTCGCCTTGCCGACTTGCATGCGGCCATTCGTTGCGAGCTTGCCTGAGAAGTCGAGGAAGCTGAGCATGAACACGCCTTGCTTGCGGTCCCTCGAAATGACGCCGGGATCAAGCGCCATGCCATCCAGCACTTCCGCGATGGCGCGCGGGGCCATGCCTTCGGCCGTCACCTCTTTGCGGAAGGCGGCGAGCCAGCTCTCAAATGAGCCAACAGTCTTGCAGTTGGCAGGCGCGGGCTTGGGCGGCAATTGATTGGTGGAGAATCCGCCTGGACTTGGCGCACCAGGTTTCAAGGCCGCAGGAACAACAGCGTGAACCTGCCCTGGAGCCGCTCCGGTTGCCGGGGGTGCCAGTTGCACGCCCGCGGCAATGGGCGTGCCTGGAAGGGGTGCCGGCACCTTGACCGGCTTTGCGGCGGAAGGCCTGGGTTTGGTTTCCGGAGGACCGAATTCGATGCCTTGGGCCCAGGCGGGACCAGTCGCGGGGGCCCCCACCAGAGCACCTGCCATCCACAATGCCAGATATTTGAGACGCATTCGGAAAGCCTTTTTTTGAATAACCGGCCGTACTCATGCCCAGACGTATGGCGCCGTCAAGACGGCAACAGCCGCAATCCACCCGGCAATCAACTTTCTTTGAAGGCGGCGACACGCCATTTTACGCCTCCAGGCTGGCCATTCAGCTCCCCCTTTAAGCGCTTCTTCAATTACTCGCCGTAGTGTTGCCTGTGCAGAACGGCGGGGCGATACCCGCCGGATGGATAGGGCATTTCGCAATGATCGACGTTGGATTGAGCTATCTGAAAACCGCAGCCATGGCCGCGCTGTGGCCGCTGCACGAACTGTTAATTGACGGTAAATCCAGGTATTTTTGGGTTTACTGCGTCACGGGCGTTGCCATGATGTTGTACGCGCAGCACGTCAACGTGGCCGGGCGCCAGGCGAGCGGTCGCTGTTTGATCGCGAAGTGTGGTGGGGCAAGAGCGCGCAAAACGACTACTTCATCGTAGTATTTGGCTCAGTTTTGCGGCTCACTATCCTGTCGTGGGCGTTTCTCAATTGGAAACCCATCGCAGCCTGTGTTGTTTCAATCTTGCACGCAGCAGGCGTCAACGGCACCGTCAACGGCAGTGCCGCAATCGGTTTAGGCTTTGCCCTGACGCTGGTTCTGTTTGTCGCCGACGATTTCATTAAGTGGTTCATGCACTACATGATGCATCGAATCCCGGAACTTTGGGAATTCCACAAAGTACATCACTCTGCCGAAGAGCTGAATTTTACCACAGCCGAACGCCATCACCCGCTTGAGATCATCATGACATCAGCGGCGGCAGCTGTTGTATTCGGTGCCGTCAATGGCATCTTCATTGCCTGCTTTGGCGACAACCTGACGGTTCAGACGGTCTTTGGCGCCAACATCTTTATGGTCGCGTTTAATGCCTTTGGCGGCGTTCTGCGCCACAGCCCAGCCTGGATCAGTTTTGGCCCGCGCGTTGAACGATGGGTCATCAGTCCCGCTATGCACCAAATTCACCACTCGAGCGAAACACGTCACTTCGACCGGAATATGGGAGTTTCGCTAGCGGTCTGGGACCGCATGTTCGGCACGCACTACAGTCCCAACGGCCGGGAAATCACGAACTTCGGTATAGGCGAAGAAACTGCCGACTTCCGGTCCCTCTCAGTGATTTATCTGCGCCCGTTTAGGCGGGCGTGGTGTTTGATCAAGGGGCGGTTGGTGCGTTCAGAGGTGATCGCGGCACGGGCCTGATGCGCGACCCAGCCGGTGGACTCAACCAGGCTTGGTTGTGCGCGCCGCCTTTGCCTCAGGTGACCCGCCGCGGGCTTTATATTTTTCGGCCAAACCTTCCCATTCGATGTCGAGCGATCCGCCCGTGGCTTTGCGCTGCTTATCCCAGTTGGTCAGCAAATCGATGCAGGCGTGATCGATGTAATCAAGTTCGCCGATGTGAACTCGAACCTTGGCGTTAGGCTTTAGAGTTTCGAGTTCGGAGGCGAGCGCGGGGAGCTTGATCAGCGTTGCCGAGCCCTTCAAATATATATCGACCTGATCGCCTGCCGCACTTTCCTCCTTGCGGATGTCGAGGTGCGAAAACGCGTACAGCAATTTGGCCATCGACAGCAGCAGCCCCAGCACAACGCCCTTGAGCAAATCCGTCATCACAATGGTGATGATGGTGGCTGCGTAGATAAACACCTCGCCTTTGCCAAACTTCAAAAGCGTTGGCAGAATTTTCGGGTAGGCGAGCTTGTAGCCTGTGAATACCAGCACGGCCGCGAGTGCGGAAAGTGGAATATAAGAGAGGGTCCATGGCAAAAGGCTCGCGAACAGCAGAAGCCATATGCCGTGTAAAATGGCGGAGGCCCGCGTCTGTGCTCCCGCTTCGACGTTAGCGCCCGAGCGAACGATCACTCCCGTCATCGGCAACACGCCCAGCATACCGCACAAAATGTTGCCGACGCCTTGCGCGGACAGTTCCCTATCGTATTTGGTTCGCGGGCCGGAATGCATCTGATCGACCGCGGTGGCGCACAAAAGTGTCTCAGCGCTTGCAATAAACGCGATAGCGAGCGATCCGATCATCATATGCGTGTCGGAGAAATAACGGGCGAGCTTTTCCGGTGTCGGGAAGATAACCGTCGACCAGATGTTATCGGGCACATTGACGTGCTTGATCATATCCAGATTGAAGGCTCCGGCAGCAGCCATGCCCACCAGAACACCAACAAGAGGTGCAGGAATGGCTTTCAGGCTCTTGGGCGCAAAAGCGCCCCAAGCAAAAATTGTCGCGATGGTCAGCAATCCAATTTCTCCGGCCTGCAAATGAGAGTCACCCGCCGAAATCGCATCCATGATGGCCTTGGGGATACCGAGAATGTTTTGTATTCCGGTGCCGATGGGCGCGCCGTCGAGCATGACATGGAACTGGGCCGCAAGAATCAGAATGCCGATACCAGCCAGCATCCCGTGAATGACTGCGGGCGAGACGGCGCGAAACCACTGGCCCAATTTCAAGAGCCCGGCCGCTAACTGAATGAGGCCTGCAAACAGAATGATGACGCCGATCATCTCGGCACCAAAATCTCTCACAAGCTGCAGAACGAGAACCGCAAGCCCGGCAGCCGGTCCGCTAACCTGAAGTGGTGATCCGGCGATGAGCCCAACAACAATTCCACCTATGATACCGGTAATGATTCCTGCGGTCGGCGGCAGGCCCGAGGCAATAGAAATGCCCATACACAAGGGCAGGGCGACAAGAAATACAACGACTGACGCCAACAGGTCTTTGCCCCAGGCCGAACTGCCGGTAGCCGTTTCATTCGCAGCTGTCATCGTGTTCTGTCCGCCCCAATCGCCATTTTGCGCTTTAATTCGTAGTCATTTGCCACAAACCGGCCGGACACTAAGGGCATCAGCCATGCCCTGCAACGGTTATAGGGCCACGGCCGATAGGTTTGGCAGCCGGGCAGGGCCTAGAGTCATCGAACCACCTGAGCATCAATGAAGTTCTGCGACCCGTTAACATCGGCGCGCCTTTACAGATGCACCGCCAAAATTGCGGAACTCAAACGGGTCGCGCGGGCTCACACGCCC
>JANNXL010000344.1:0-1679 GCA_031409575.1 Hyphomicrobium sp. | reverse complement strand
ACGGCTTGTGGTGGCCCCGCCAATCAGCAGCGGACACGCAAAGCCCTCGCGCTCCATTTCGGCTGCGACAAAGCACATTTCATCGAGCGACGGCGTGATCAGCCCAGACAGTCCGATGATGTCGACCTTCTCGCGCTTGGCGGTTTCGAGAATTTTCGCGGCTGGCACCATGACGCCGAGATCGATGACCTCGTAGTTGTTGCACTGGAGCACGACGCCAACGATGTTTTTTCCGATGTCGTGGACATCGCCCTTCACGGTCGCCATCAGGATTTTACCAGCGGCAGGCTGCGATTCTAATCCCGATGCAAGCTTTTCGGCTTCGAGATATGGCTGCAGATAGGCGACGGCCTGCTTCATGACACGCGCTGACTTCACGACCTGCGGCAGGAACATTTTACCAGCCCCAAACAAGTCGCCGACCACGTTCATGCCGGCCATCAGCGGGCCTTCGATGACGTGCAGGGGTTTCGGCAATTTCTGGCGGGCTTCTTCTGTGTCGATCTCAATGAAGTCTGTGATGCCGTGCACGAGCGAATGCGTGAGACGGTCTTCAACGGACGTGTCACGCCACTTCAGGTCCTTCTCAACCTTCTTGGCGCCATCGCCCTTGTAACGGGGGGCGGCTTCAAGCAGCCGGTCAGTGGCGTCGTCGCGGCGATTGAGCACCACGTCTTCACACAGCTCGCGAAGCTCGGCAGGAATATCGTCATAGAGCGCGAGTTGCCCGGCGTTGACGATACCCATGTCCATGCCGGCTTGAATGGCGTGGTAGAGGAACACCGAGTGCATAGCCTCACGCACCGGCTCGTTGCCGCGGAATGAGAACGACAAATTGGAGACGCCACCCGAGATATGCACGAGCGGCATTTTTTCTTTGATCTGCCGCGTCGCTTCAATGAAGGCAAGACCATAGCCGTTGTGCTCTTCAATGCCGGTTGCGACCGCGAAAATATTCGGATCGAAAATGATGTCTTCCGGCGGGAAGCCGACCTCCTCGGTCAGCAGTTTATAGGCGCGCTCACAGATTGAGACCTTGCGCTCGATGGTGTCGGCCTGGCCCTGCTCGTCAAAGGCCATGACGACGACGGCCGCGCCGTAGCGCAGCACCTTCTTGGCTTGCGCCAAAAATTGTTCCTCGCCCTCTTTCATCGAAATCGAGTTGACGATGGCCTTGCCTTGCACGCACTTGAGACCAGCTTCGATGACGGTCCACTTAGATGAATCGATCATCACCGGCACGCGGCTAATATCGGGCTCGGAGGCGATCATGTTGAGGAAGGTGTGCATGGCCTTCTCAGAGTCGAGAAGCCCTTCGTCCATATTGATGTCGATGATTTGCGCGCCGCTTTCGACCTGCTGGCGCGCCACCGAGAGGGCTGCCTGATAGTCGTTAGCCTCGATCAACTTGCGGAACTTGGCCGAACCCGTGACGTTGGTGCGCTCACCGACGTTGATGAACGTGGTGGCGGCGGAGCTGCGTGGGGGTTCGGCTGCGGCATTCGTGGTGGTCATTGAGCAAGCTTGTCCAGATCCAAGTGGCGATGGTTTAACGGGCGGATTGTGGCGATGATTTCGAAGTCGCGGTCGCAGTGAAGCAGCAGAGCGTCATTTTCAATAGCTAGTTGAGCGATGCAGCAATCGATGCTGCTGCGGACCGTTTTACCCGCGCGACGAAG
>JANNXL010000343.1:0-2686 GCA_031409575.1 Hyphomicrobium sp. | reverse complement strand
CGGTGACACTTCGTAGGCGTCATGACGCATTCGGTTCATCGGGCGCGCCATCATCCTCGTCATCGTCATCTGTTCCAAAGGCGAGTTCCTCACGATAGTCATCGTCTTCAAGGTTCACTGCGGCTTCCCCCAGCATTTGATCAAGTTCTTCGGCCAGAGTTCGCCAGGGATCGAATGGCTCTCTATTCGTTCCAGAGCATCAAAATCTGTCTCGCACCAGTAGTCTGAAAACTTCTCGCTGTAGGCAGCCAGGACGACGACTTCGGTGTGGGTGAGTTTAGAGACGACCTCCCAGCAGACATGGGACGCCTCTTCAACGTAGTGGTCGTAAAACATGTTGGCGCCGACAGTCAGTTGCTGTGCGTAGGCCTTAAACGAATCTGATAGAACGTCATCGAAACCGTAAAACTCTGGGGGTATCGGGCGCGCCCGCATCAACGCAATAGCCTCGATAAGCATAACCCCCATCCTTTTCTTGACAACCGGGGCGACAATCTTGTCACGATCCCTGGAAATGCAAACTAGGCATTCGTCGCTCATGCAATTTGATGTCCGATCTTAGACTTTAGGCCATTCTTGGGTTGAAAATCGGCCGCTCGCTGGGCTTATGAGGCCTTGCGTGTGAACAGCCCCTTGTTCAAAAACTCGCGCACGCCATTGACCGGCAATGGCACGCCGAAAAAGGCCATTTGTGCAGACCTGATGCGATCATCGAGATCGACAGGGAAGTTCTCCACGTAGCCGTTCGTTCCGTAGAATATGTTGCCGATATCGATATCAGCGTTGAGGGTGTAGCCGGCTGGCGCCTTCCGGCTCCTGCGCGGATGATACATGTGGAGACTCAGGGTTTCGCGCACACTGAGGTCTAGGGCGAGGACGTCGAAGACATCGATGGGATAGACCTGTTGAGTTTCGTCATCTGTCGCGTTTGTGGAGCCAAGGCGGTGGAACATCACGGGCGATCCGGTGCGCGTGCGCAGTGATGAAAGATACAGCAGTTCTCCGATAGGTCCGTTGACCGGGATGGGATTGGAATCGGCCCGTCCAAATTCTCCAGTGCCGTTGGAGAGTTCGTCACAGTCCGCCCCGTCAATGAGCTGCCTGTACAAAAGCGGAGGTAGCCCTTCATTCTGGAAGGCCTCGTCTGTAATGAGCCGTTCTAGTTTTTCGTAGATGGCGCGAATGTCATCGGGAAAAGACTTGAGGGTCTCAATTGGAAACAGTTTGGGCATGCCGCATGCTCCCAGGAAATGATGGGTTTAAAGTGTTGTCGTGGATCGCGTTGATTCTTCTATTGTAACACAACCGCGATGAACGATCTGACAACGGAGTAAAATATTTTTTTTAAACGATTTCGAGGTGGGTTGGGGTTACCATTTCCCTTATGCGGCTGACTTCAATTCCGGCTGTTGGATGTCGGTCACCAATTTGAGTTTCCCGTGCTTTTCGGTTCGGATCAGCTTGGTCTGTTCCCATCCACTTAGGCGCTTGCTGGCCTCGCCCTTCGTGCATCGCCACCGGTTACCATAGGCAATCACTCCGTGAAAACGCCCGGCACTGACTTCGCAACATAGGTCGGCGAAGGCCGCGTTGGCATCCATCGCCGCGCCATCCCGAACCCCAGGATGCGCGATGCCGGTAAACGACCGGATCGTGTTGATCGCAAAGGGCACCGCTTGACTCGTCACGGGCGCCTGAGCCGCCATTGATAACTTGGCAGCCAATTGAGTCGAGGTGCCAAACTCAAGCAGCACCCAGATGATAAGATCAAGCCAAAGGCCGAAGCCGATGACCGAGACCAGCCGGATTGTTCCGGCGTCGGCTTTGTAGCCCATAAGTTGCAATCCTTTGGCCAGGAACTCTGAACCAGTATCCCCAAGATTGATCTTGATGGCGGCGTTGTCAGCCGCCTCCAAATTTAAGGCAACGACGTTTGAAACCAACGCATCGACGCGGCTCTGTTTTTCGGCCTCGGTTCGCTTGGCTTCAGCACAGTTGCCAGAATATGCTGTCCACTTACATTTGCGCGTGGTGAAGTCCTGCGCGTCCTTGAGGCGGTCACGCGCACGCTGCAGCTCGTCGTCCAACAGTTTCTCGGCTTCTGCCGTTTTTTTTGCGACGGTTTCCGCTGTGACGACTTTGGTTTCCTTGAGTTCTGCGGTCCGGCCAACGGTAGCCGGGAGTGAGTGCAGAAGCCCCGCAGCAAATGTAACTGTCAGCATCACAGCTAGCCACCACCTATGAGCTTTGATCGCTAAGGCGCAAAGTTTAGGGAGTATCGCCATTGAGATCAGCACCAGCGCCATGGCAAACAACGTTGGCGTTGTTGCGCTGGGGCCGAGGTACTCGACGCCGAATACGATCTGCAACGCCAAGGCGGAGACAGCGATTGAGATTGCAATTGCTTGAAGCAACCTGACTGACGTCATCTTGGATGGCCTCCTTTGGCGTCGGAAACTCGCAAGTTGCCATGGTCATGCTTCAACTGTCCCGAAAAGCCCCCATCGGGTTATGGAGGTTTGTGTGAGAGCATGTTGACGCAATATGGTGTCTTGTCTGCAGAGCGCTGGGTGGTTCAGGCACATGGTGCAGCATCTAAATTATACCACAAAATGAGGTGTAATTTTGAGACAGTTTTTTTATTTTTCGCATTTTATGGCATTTTTTATGGTAAGTTTTGGTTGCG
>JANNXL010000342.1:0-10352 GCA_031409575.1 Hyphomicrobium sp. | reverse complement strand
GCTCAAAGCAAGGCTTTCTGCTGGCCAATGTGGCCTATGCCTTAGCCCGGGATGACATGGGCCCAAATTTCAGGGCAGAAATCAGGAAACTGCTGTAGATCCGCAACTGGTGCAAGAATAGCATCGTGTTCGCGGATCGTTCCCGGTAACTCCGGCACGATGTTGCCCGTTTCGGGTGCCACAGTCTTCGACTATGGTCCCGAGCAAAACTCTCGAACCACCCTCCGGAGATGTTGTATGGCAAAGAAGCGATCCACTGAGCCAACCTCAGCGTCTCATCTGCGCACGCTCAATTCGCCCGGCGTGTTTCTATTGCGCATGGTCGTATTTCTGGCCCTGATCGGATTCCTGGCCGCCATTCTTCACGAACAGCTGACTATTTCGTTTCTCACCAACCCGGGCCTCAACGGACTCATCATTGGCACACTTCTGTTCGGGGTGATGTTTGCCTTCCGGCAGGTCGGCCGGCTCTATCCCGAAATCCGCTGGGTCAATGCGTTTCGCATATCTGATCCAGGCCTTGCCAACACGCATCAGCCGGTTCTGCTGGCGCCAATGGCCACCATGCTGCGCGACCGCACCGGGGCTATTTCGCTGTCAACGGCATCCATGCGATCGATCATGGACAGCATCGGCTCACGCCTGGACGAAGCTCGCGACACCGGCCGCTATCTCGTCGGACTGCTTGTCTTCCTCGGCCTGCTCGGCACGTTCTGGGGGCTCTTGGAAACCATTCAATCGGTCAGCGGGGCTATTGCTACGCTTGGCCAAAACGGCGGCGAAGGCGGCGCTGTCTTCGATGAACTGAAGAACGGTCTAGCCAAGCCCCTTAAAGGCATGGGCACGGCGTTCTCGTCGTCACTGCTTGGTTTGTCCGGATCTCTGATCCTTGGGTTCCTCGAATTGCAAGCAAGCCACGCTCACAACCGTTTTTACAATGAACTGGAAGAATGGCTGTCGGGCATCACTGAACTCACACCCGGCGGAAGTTCAGCGAACGATCAAGCGGGCCGTCAATTGACCAGCGCCGTCTACGAAATGCAGCGCGCCGTCGCCGAACTCTCGATGCAACTGGCAGCCCTCGGACCCGCACTTGCCAACGGCCGGCCTGCCGGCTCCGACGACACGGTTCGTGACCTCGCACGAGGCGTCAATCAACTCGTCACGCAAATGCGTAACGAGCAAAAGGTGGTCCGCGAATGGGTTGACGAGCAAGCTAACCAGCAGGCCGAAGTGTCGTCGGCGCTGAAACAGCTCGCAGCCAGCGTGCAGATCAAGGGCACCTGATATGGCACGCGGACGATCCCGCCGCGGCGGCGACTACGGCGAATTCTGGCCCGGCTATGTCGATATGCTGTCGACGCTGCTGCTCGTCGTCACGTTCCTGATGTCGATCTTCATGGTGGCGCAGTACTTCGCGACGCAGGAGTCGGCTGGCAAGGACACCGCTCTGCAAAGGCTCACGCGGCAGATATCCGAGCTCTCAAGTCTGCTCTCGTTGGAAAAGGGTAAGTCCACGACAGCGGCTGACGAACTGGCTCAGTTGCAGGCGACGCTCTCGGCCCTGAAAGAAGACAACTCCAAGCTTTCCGGATTCGCGCTGCAAGGCGATGAAAGCGCCAAGTCGGCTGCCGCACAGATAACAACGCTGGCGACTGACCTAGAGGGTCAGAAAAACATCTCGAACGAAGCTCTTGCCAAGGTTGACGCACTGAACCAGCAGTTGCTCTCCCTCAGACGCCAAATTGCGGCTTTGAACGAGGCCCTGGGCGCCTCCGAGAAAAAAGTTACGGCGAGCGACAAAACCATCAACGAACTTGGCACCCGTCTCAATGCCGCTCTGGCTCGCCAAGTGCAAGAATTGCAACGCTACCGGTCTGACTTTTTCGGGCGCTTGCGGGAGCTCCTCAAGGACCGCAAAGACATTCGCGTTGTGGGAGACCGCTTCGTATTTGAATCGGAAGTTCTGTTCCCATCAGGTGCCGCGACACTCGCGCCCGAGGGCCTAGCCGCCATGGATCAACTGGCGGCAGCGATCGTTGATCTCGAACGTCAAATCCCGAAGGAAATTGATTGGTCGCTCCAGGTCGATGGCCATACAGACGTGCGTCCGATCAACAGCCCGGCGTTCCCGTCGAACTGGGAGCTGTCAACGGCCCGGGCGGCCTCTGTCGTCAAATACATGATCTCCAAGGGCGTGCCGGCCAAGCGTCTGGTGGCTGCGGGCTATGGAGAATTTCAACCGATCGAATCGGGCACCGATGACGTGAGTTTGCAGAAAAACCGCCGCATCGAACTCAAACTCACCAACAGGTAATCCTGTCGCAATGCCAAGCAGTTATGATGCGCCCCGGCAGGGCCTGACAAGCCGGAATTTGGCCATTGTGATATGACCTTGTAGAGTTCGAGGGGCTCATGACAGCCGCGCCCATGCTCTCAAGAGACCGCTTCGCCCGATGAAGACTTTTGCCCGATACGTGTTCAGACAGGCGGCAGGAGCGCTGCTGCTCATTCTGACATCGTTGGGGGGTGTTGTTTGGATAGGGCTCGCCCTGCGCGAATTGAACGTGGTGACGGCCGAAGGCCAAAGCGGCTGGACGCTGCTTGCCATGACGACGCTGGCGCTGCCCAATCTGCTCGCAATCATTGCGCCAATCGCGCTGCTGATTGCTGCGATCCACACCCTCAACCGGTTGAACACCGACAGCGAACTCATCGTACTTACCGCGTCCGGTGCAACGGTGTGGACGGCGGCCAAGCCGCTCATTCTGCTTGCTGGCATTGTGATGGTGTGTGTTCTCTCGGTGAACCACGTCGCGATGCCGTGGAGCCTGAGGCAGTTGCGCGAAACGGTCATGCAGTTGCGCACCGATTTGCTCACGCAGGTTATCCAGCCCGGAAAATTTTCAAGCCCCGAGCCCGGCCTGACGCTGCACATTCGCGAGCGCGCACCCAACGGTGAATTGCGCGGCTTGATCATGGATGACAGGCGCAGCAAAAAGCAGTCACAGTCGTACCTGGCTGAGCATGGTGTTATCGTCAAACAAGACGGAACCGCTTACCTCGCCATGCGCGATGGCAACGTGGTGCGGCGCGACGGCACGGACAAGCCTGCTGAAATATTGGCGTTTGAAACCTACACCGTCGATCTCGACAATTTCGAAGCCAAAACTCAAGGTGCTGCCGACCTCAAGCCCCGGGAACGCTACTTCAGCGAACTACTCAGTCCGGAGCCCGGAAGCAAAAATTTTAAACTCAGCCCAGGGTCCTTTAGAGCCGAGTTGCATGAGCGGTTTTCTAATCCGCTCTATCCCCTCGCCTTTGTCATGATCGCATTGGCAAGTGCGGGACAGGCGCAAAGCACGCGCCAAAATCGCATGCAGTCGCTGGCGTTCGGATTTGTTGCGGCCATTCTCTGCCGCCTTACGGGATTGGCGGTCAACAACATCGTCGTCATCAATCCAGCGGCCGTGCCCCTACTCTACGCCATTCCGCTCGGCACGGCTGCGGCCGCAGCCTTTGTCGTCATGCGCGGTCCGCGTAAGCGAACGACGACCGGGACCTTTGAAGCCCTATCGGATGCAGTTCAGGTTCAGGCCGCTCGTTTTTGGGCTCGGAGACGGCGCTGGCGCGCTGCCCCGGCTTCACGGCGCTAGGGGGCAATAGTTGTGACGTTGCACTTCTACATCGCCCGCAAGTTCTTGGTCTCAATACTTGGCGTATTCTTGCTGTGTACTGTTTTGATCTTCATGATCGACTTTATTGAGCTGCTACGCCAGTCCGGCAAATATGGCAGCGTTCCTGTTTGGCGGCTCGCCTGGATGACGATCCTGCGCTTGCCTGCCTACACTGAGTTTCTGCTGTCGTTTGCGGTGCTGGTTGGCTCGATCAGCTCGCTCCTCATGCTGTCTCGGAAAAGCGAACTGGCGGTGATGCGGGCAGGCGGCATGTCCGTCTGGCAGTTCCTGAGCGCTGGGCTTTTGGTGGCGCTTGTTTTGGGTGTGTTCAGCGTCACGGCCTATAATCCATTGGCCGCAGCCGCACGCGACAAGTCTGAAGAACTGTATGCTCAAGCCTTTGGCAAAGATGGTAATTTTCTAAGATCGAGTTCGGCTGGCGCTTGGCTCAGGCAGGATGGCTTGGATGGCCAATCGGTTATCAATGCAGCCCACGCCTCGAAAGAGGGCGCCAAACTGACCAAGATTACGGCCTTTGTGTTCGACAAGGACGGACGTTTTGCCGAGCGCATTGATGCCGACGAAGCCACCCTCCAAGAAGGCTACTGGCTGATTAAAAATGCCTACGTCGCCAGGACCGGCCGGGCGCCTGAAAAGTTCGAAACTTATTTGCTGTCCACCTACCTGACACCCGAGCGCGCAGCGGATGCTTTAGGCAACGTGATTGCAGTCTCGTTCTGGGAATTGCCCGGTTTGATCGAAGTAGCTGATAAGGCAGCGATTTCCTCGATAAAATTACGTGTTCAATACGAGCTCTTGATGGCCCGGCCGATGTTGTGCGTGGCGATGGTTCTTTTGGCCGCTACTGTGTCGCTTCGGTCATTCCGCTCCGGCGGTATCCAGACTATGGTCGTCACTGGAATGGTGGGGGGATTAGGATTTTTCCTTTTGGGTGAGGTTTCTAGGCAGGCAGGTGTGGCGGAATTGGTCCCGCCCTGGTCTGCAGCCTGGGTCCCCGTCTTAGCTGCCATTTTGTGTTCGGTGACGGTGCTATTGCACCAGGAGGACGGCTGAGTGATGCGTGTTGCGCGGACCCCGCAAGCGGCATGCGGCGATCATCGCGCTTCGGTCTGGTTGCAAATAGCAACCGGATTGGGGCGCGCGATCGTGTGCGCACTCGCTATTGCGGTGATGTTCGCCACCACACGTCCCGACCCTGCCAGCGCCCAGGATCCCAGCCGGCGTTCGAGTGGCCAAGGCCCCAGCGACAACAGTGCGTTCACCAAGCCGAAAGGCGGCATGTTCGGCCCCGTTCAGAAAAAGTTCGACGATAAATTGCCGCTCTATCTGCAGGGCGATCAACTCGTCTATGACACCAAGGGCAATCGCGTCATTGCGCGCGGCAATGTCGAGATTTTCTACGACGACAACCAGCTCACTGCTGACGAAGTGGTTTACGACCAGGGCGCCAGCACGCTCAACGCGGTTGGCAACGTCGTGCTGAAAGAGAAGAACGGCAACATCGTTCGTGCTGAGCGCTACACGCTGACCGACGACTTCCGCGACGGTTTTGTGCAAGCGTTGACCGTTGTTTCGAAGGACGAAAGCCGCATCACGGCCGAGCGTGCCGAGCGCCGCGAAGGCAACGTCACCCAGTTTACGAACGCCACGTTCACGGCGTGCAAGAGCGACAGCGGTATGCCGCCACTGTGGTGTATCGCTTCAGCCAAGATCACGCATGATCAGGCGGCGCAGACGATCTATTACCAGGACGCGCAGTTCAAACTGTTCGGGCAGCCGGTTTTCTATCTGCCCTACTTTCAGCATCCCGATCCGACCGTGAAACGGCAAAGCGGTTTCTTGCCGCCAGAATATCGCCAATCTGGCGATCTCGGATTCGGCGTTGAGGTTCCGTACTACTTCGCACTCGCCCCAAACTACGATTTTACGTTCCACCCGGCATACCTGTCGAAGCAGGGCGTGCTCTATCAGGGCGTCTGGCGGCATAAGTTCGATGGCGGTCAATACATCGTCAAAGGCGCGATTATCGATCAGGATGCAGATCAGCTCCCGCGCAACAATGCGAACTCCGCCGATCTCGATGGCTTGCGCGGCAGCCTTGAAACCAAGGGGCAGTATTCCATTTCAAGCTGGTGGAAAGCTGGCTGGGATGTCACGCTTGAAAGCGACGATACGTTCCGGCGCTTCTACAAGCTCGATAACATTCTGGTGACCGATCGAGTCAACGTGGCCTATGTTGCTGGCCAATCGGAGCGCAGCTACCTGGGCGCATCGCTCTATCATTTCGGCGGCTTGCTGGCCGATGACACCGCGCAGTCGGAATCCTACGCCCACCCGATCATCGACTATAACTACGTGTTCGCCAACCCCGTCCTCGGCGGGGAGCTGCGTTGGGATTCGAACGCGTTGAGCTTTACGCGCAATGACGGCGACGTGCAGGGGCGTGACGAAAACATCAACAAGATCACGTCTGAAGTTAAGTGGCGGCGCCGCTTCACAGACACGTTCGGTATTACCTACACGCCGTTTGGCGAGTTGCGCGGCGATATCTATCAGCTCAACAATTTTACTGACCCGGTCACGGGCCTGAGTGTCAGCGATGAAACCATCACACGCGGCCGCGCGACCGGCGGCGTCACCGTCGCCTATCCCTGGGTTGCAAATGTCCGTGGCGGTGCGCACACCATTGAACCCATCGGGCAAATCGTAACCCGGCAGGATGCTGTCTCTCAGCGCAACCTTCCCGACGAGGATGCAAAGAGCCTCGTGTTCGACGACACCAATTTGTTCGAGACTGACAAATTCTCAGGCTTTGACCGTCTGGAAACCGGAACCCGGGTCAACACCGGCGTGCAATATACTTTCCAATCGAACACCGGAGGCTCGATACGCGTATTGGCGGGTGAGAGCTTCCACCTCAAGGGCGACAACGTCTATGCCGATCCCGGACGCGATGCGGACGGCAACTTCATCTATTCGCCATCAAGCGGTCTTGAAACGGATCGATCGGACTATGTCCTCGGCCTCTACGTGGCACCCATCGAGACGTTCCGCGTGCTATCGCAGTCGCGCTTTGACGAGGAAAATGGCGAGTTGCGGCGCGAAGATTTATCAGCACGCTTTTACTACGGGCCTCTCACGACGCAGGCTACGTATACCTACGCCGCTGCAGACCCGGCCCGCGGGACAGAACTTGACCAGCAGGATATCGTCGGCCAGATCGGCTTGCAGCTGACGGATCGCTGGAGCGTTGCCGGGGGCATGCGCTACGACATTGCCAACGAAAACCGTCTGATGGACAGCTTGCAGATTAGGTATCTGGACGAATGCTTCATGCTCAGCGCGACCTACCAGGAAACATTCATCACAGATCCGACACGCGATATTGCGCCCGACAGGACCGTCATGCTGCGCTTCGAGTTTAAGAACCTGGGCGGCTTCAAGTATAAGACCGACGTTCTCGACTATACCTTCGGTGCAGACCAGAAGCCGGGTTCCATCGAGTAAGAGCGATCTGTTCGCCTCGGGCACTGGGGCCATCCGGCACTGTTTGCCTCACATTCCGGCCACGGCGCTGCCACGTTCCGGTGGATAACCTCATTAGAGCTGGCAGCTAACAAGTTACTGTTGCTGATGACGAATCATATCCCTGCGTGAGACCTGAAGATGCGCGATGCCGTTAACCCTGTAAGCCGCCGCCTGCGCCAGGCTGGCCGCTTCCGCGCGCCAGCGCTCGCATTGCTGTTGGCCGCGGGTGGCATTGGAGGTTTGTTTGCTTTCTCCGCCCACGCACAACAGCCTGCCTCGACCGCCACAATCACATCGCCGCCTGTCACGCAACAAAATCCAGATGCTGTACCGCCGCCCAAAGCGGCAGCGAAGCCTGCACCCAGCGCCAAGACAGCGGCCGCTGCGCCAACAGGCAAACCTGCTGCTGCCGGTGCCGTGAAGGCCAAGGGCGCAAATCAATCGATCATCGCTCTCATCAACGACGAGCCCATCACAGTCTACGAAGTTGATCAGCGTGCGGCATTTCTTGCTGTCAGCGGTGGCGGCGGCGGCGGCGACATGAAAGCCAAAGCAGAAGCGCGCTGGAAACAGATCATCAAAGACCCGGGCACGAGCACGCGCTTCCAGGAAATGATCAAGGCCAAGAACGTGCAGACCAAGGAAGAGGCCCAAGTCCTTCAAACGAAATACGTCAAAGACCTGCAGGCCAATATGATGCAGCAGTTGCAGCGCGAGCAGCGCTCGGGTGCGGTTGCCGGAAACCGGGCGAAAGCCCAGGACGAACTCATCAACGAAAAGATAAAATTGCAGGAAGCAAAAAAGCTGAGCGCTGTTGCCTCTCAGGAAGAGGTCAACGTCTTCATTCGTTCGATCGCTGAACGCAACAAAATGACGGAGGCCCAGTTCGGCCAGCATATGAAAAGCATGGGCGTCGACATCTCTACGATGCGCTCGCGTTTCTTGGCTGAAATCTCGTGGCGCGAAGTGATCCGGCGGCGCTTTGGCAATCAGATTGCCGTGACGGGCCGCGACGTGGATCGCATGGTGGCAAACACCTCTGGCGGCGAGGACGGTGTCGAATTGCTTCTGCAGCGGATCTCTTTGTTTACACCGCCGAAGGCAGATCAGGCTGTGATCGCCAAACGCCTGGGCGAAGGCGAGGCGCTGGCAGCCAAGTTTACGACTTGCACCGATATGAAGACGATGGCCAGTCAGGCAGCCGGGTCTCGCCTTGAAGACCTTGGCCTCGTCAAACCTTCGGCCATTCCCGAGCCGACGCGAACCATGCTGATCAACACACAAGACGGCAATCTTCTGCCACCGGTCGTTGGCGCAGGTGGCGTTGAGCTGTGGGCCGTGTGCGGCCGCAAGGTCGTCACGGCCAACGAGCAGAAGCGCGAAGAAGCCGAGAACGAGTTGCGCCAGAAAGAGTTTGAGATCCTCGCCAAGAAGCATCTCAACGATCTTCGCCAGGATGCAGCCATCGAGTTTCGCTGATGCCGGGCGACCCTGGCAACTTCCGGCCTGCCGGACCGAATGCCCCGCCTCTTGCTCTGACGATGGGCGACCCCGCCGGGATCGGTTTAGAGATCGCGCTGAAAGCTTGGAACGCACGCGCAGACCGCGGGTTGTGGCCGTTCGTGATATTCGCAGACCCAGACAGCTTGCGCCGCTGCGCCCGCTCACTCAGCCTCGACGTGCCTGTTGAGGTGGTTCCAGACCCGGTACACGGCAGCAGCGTTTTTCATCACGCATTGCCCGTGGTCCCGCTCGAACTTCAAGCCGCGGAGCAGGCCGGTTCACCCGATCCCAGTAACGGTGCCGCGACCATTGTCTCCATCGAGCGCGCAACCGCTGCCGTCGTTGCGGGTGAAGCCAGTGCCATCGTCACCAATCCCATCGCCAAGAGTGTTCTCTATCAGACGGGCTTTGCATTCCCCGGTCACACTGAATTTCTCGGAGCACTCGCCGGAAAATATGAACCTGGCCGCCGCTTTGTCCCCGTGATGCTACTCGTCAGCGAGGCTCTTAAAGTTGTTCCACTCACCGTCCACATCCCGCTTGCTTCCGTTCCTGCGGCACTTAGCAAGACGCTGATCTTCGAAACAGTGCGGACGTTGTGGCAGGCCTTGCAACAAGATTTTGCGATTGCTTCGCCGCGCATCGCGGTGACCGGGCTCAATCCCCATGCGGGTGAAAGCGGAACCATGGGACGCGAAGAATGCACGATCATCGCCCCCGCAATCGAGGCCCTGCGTGCTGAGGGCCTCGCGGTAACCGGCCCGCACCCGGCAGACACGCTCTTTCATGAATCAGCCCGACAGACCTACGATGCCGCCGTCGCGATGTATCACGATCAGGCGCTGATCCCGGTCAAGACGCTCGCCTTCGACAGCGGAGTAAACGTGACATTGGGATTGCCCTTTGTGCGCACGTCGCCTGATCACGGCACTGCCTTTGATATTGCCGGCAAGGGCTGCGCCAGCCCGGAGAGTTTGATCCAGGCGCTGCGCCTAGCCGCAATGATGGCGGCACGGAGATCGGCGGCGCGTGGCGGCAGCAATGCAATTTCAGGCGTGCGCGTGGAGCACGCAAGTTCATGACCACGCCGCCTGTGGCCCCTCTTCTAGGCGGAACCCCGGCTGCCTCACCCGATGGCTTGCCGCCACTGCGTGATGTTATTCGCAGCCATGGTCTTAACGCCAAGAAGAGCCTCGGTCAGAATTTCATTCTCGATCTCAACCTCACGCGCGCGATTGCGCGGCTCGGCGGCCCTCTTGAAGGCCGCACCGTCGTGGAAGTAGGACCAGGGCCTGGCGGCCTCACGCGCGGACTACTGCTGGAAGGAGCGCGCCGCGTCATTGCCATCGAGCGCGATGACCGGTGCTTAGCAGCACTTTCAGAAATCTCGGATCACTATCCCGGCCGCCTGACCGTGCATGCTGCTGACGCCACACGAACCAACTGGCGCGCACTGCTCGACCCTGCCGATGGCAAGGCCATCATTGCTGCCAACTTGCCCTACGGTGTTGCGACTGTATTGCTGGTCGGATGGCTCGAAGCCGAGCCCTGGCCGCCTTGGTGGAGCAGCATGGCCCTCATGTTCCAGAAGGAAGTGGCCGAGCGTATTGTGGCGGCACCAGG
>JANNXL010000341.1:0-2313 GCA_031409575.1 Hyphomicrobium sp. | reverse complement strand
CCGTTTTCGTGCATCCTGCTATACTGCCCGGCTTCGAGGAGTCGAACCGCAACCCCCGGGCCCCTGCGAACCCCCCAGGGGCGTTAACCCCGGAGTGCCGCCCTGATGCATCCGCTCACCTTTCCCGCTCCATTACTGGCGCGCTTCCGGTTCGTACCCACGCGCTTCAAGACGGTCTCGAGCACGTCCCCGTGGGTGGGACAAGAGCAGTATGCGCGCGGGTGCGGGGAGCGGGGATAAGTTTGGGTGAGAATTTTTTCGAACAGAAAAAACACCCCGCCCCAACGTCATCCTCGCGGCTTGAGCGCCCTCAGGCGCGAATGACGCGGGGATCCAGCGCAAGACGTGTCGAAGACTCAAGACTCTATCGTGCCTTCGGCCACTCTCACGCTGGATCCCCGAAACATCTCGCGGGCTCGCTGTTTCGAGGATGACGGGAAGGTAGATAAGTTTGGGTCTGACCCCGTTCGAAGCCCCGCCTTCTCACACCACCATCAGCGTCTTCAGCAACGGCAACCTCTTCTCCGCGAACTCGCGAGCGCGGCCTTCGATCTCGGCGAGATTTGCGGCATCGCCCTCAAGCGCCTTGCCATCTTTCATCACGCGCTGGCCTTGCGAACTGAGCAGGCCCCATGCAGCCTTCGCCCATTCGGCCGGCACCTTCACGCCATCTGAGATCGAGAGCAGGAACAGTTGATGCAGGCGCTCGACGGGAACGCCGCCGCCGGTCAACGGGCTTGCCAGATAATGGATTGCAGTGGAACTGCGCGCCAAACCTGTCAATTGCCGGTTGAGTTTCGCAGTGCTCGCCCGCGCGCTCGCGACCGCGGCCTCGCTTTGCACCAGCATCACATCGCCCTTGCCCATCAGCACCTTTAGAGCCTCGACGAGTTGCGGCAGCAAAACGCTTTTCGCTTTCAACTCGCGCTCAAGTTCCGCAACCGTATGCGGCATCTGATCGGCGAGCATATCAAGCACGGGTATATAAACCTGCTCCGACATCACAGCTTCGCCCATCGAGCCTTGCACTTTCAAAGTCACATCGGCGCGCGGCGTGAGCAGCACGAACCGTAACGGCCGCACCGCCTCGACTTGCTCAAGCACGGAAAGACGGCGCACGCCTTTGATCCAATAGTCGCGGCGGAACTGTTGATTGACGATAAAGTCGCGCACCGTCTCGCGGAACATGGCGTCGGGGATGTCTTTGATAAAGGCTTGCGCATCACGCGTCAGGTTCACGGCATCGACGCTTTCGAGCGGATGGGCGGACGCCGCATAATTCAACTTAGCCGGCTCCAGCCAGTTCGCCATGTCGGCAAACGCCATGGGCTGCCAATGCTGATTGAAATATTCGTGTGCCACGTAGTGCGTGTTCTGCGATTTTATTTTTTTCAAGCGCTCGGCAATGCCGGGGTTGGCCCGGGCATAGGCTGGGTTCAGCGCCATGAGCTTATCGGAGAATTCCAATGCCGCTTCAATGCGCGAGGTGATGCCACGGCCAGGAGCCGCCATCACTTCCGCGTGCTGCGTCAACAGCTGGCGCATGGGTACCATGGCAGCCCAGCCGGGCATGGTGTTGTAGCTCATATAGAGCACGCCGCCGACCTTGAGTTTGCGGCCGATGAAATCGCGCATGACCGCGCGGTTCTCATCCGAGATCCAGCTCCAAATGCCGTGCACCCCGATAAAGTCAAATTCCGGCAGATCGGTGCGCGTGCAGAATTGCTCAAAGGCCTCATCAAAGAGCGTCGTTTTGGCTCCTGACGCCGCTGCAAGGTGGCGCGCGAACAACGCCTGTGACGGGTTGAAATCCGTGCCGTACCAATGTGTACCGGACGCCGCTGCGTGCATGTTAAGGCTCAGGCCCTGCCCAAAACCCAATTCGCAGGCCGTCTCCATTGGCGGGGGCGCAATACCCGCCGAAAGAAGTGCCATCTGATAACGGAGCGGATTGAGTTCGCTGTAATAGCCATACGTGTAGTCGATGTCGGCCCTATAGCCGTCCGTCCAATCCGACATCGCATCCCCCACTCAGCCCGCTATGCGGGTTCTGCATCGCGGGCAGCCTTTGCCTTGGCTTCGCGCTTTGCCACCCAATCGACTGCGAGAATGGAAAACTCATACAGCAGCAACGTCGGCATGGCCATGATCACCATGCTGAGGGCATCGGGCGGGGTGAGGATGGCTGAAACCGCAAATATCCCGACGACCGCAAAGCGGCGGCCCTTGCGCAACGCGTCCGCCGTAACGAACCCGGCATGAGCAAGAAGCGTCAGCACCACCGGCAATTGAAAACAAATGCCGAAACCGAAG
>JANNXL010000340.1:0-6394 GCA_031409575.1 Hyphomicrobium sp. | reverse complement strand
AATTCGGCACCGGTCCGTCCTTCTATGAGGTCAAATCGCAAGAGCGGCATGGCGTGCGCCTTCCATGAATTTCGAGTCAACTGCTGAAGTTTCAGCGCTATTCTGCGGCTTCGCGGCCAAACTGCAGATCTGCGAGCCGGCCATAAAGCCCGCCCTTCGCCACAAGCTCGCGATGCGTGCCGATTTCGACAATGCGGCCTTTGTCGAGCACGACGATGCGGTCGGCGCTCAGCACTGTCGCCAGACGATGCGCAATAACGATGGTGGTCCGGTCTTTCATCACACCTTCAAGCGCACGTTGCACAAGTTGCTCGTTCTCGGCATCAAGCGCGCTTGTCGCTTCATCGAGCAGCAAGATGGGCGAATTCTTCAATATCGCGCGTGCGATTGCCAAGCGCTGACGCTGGCCGCCAGAAAGCGTCACGCCGCGCTCTCCCAATCGCGTTGCATAGCCTTCTGGCAACGCACGAATAAAGCTATCAGCCTGGGCAGACACCGCCGCCTTCTTCACGTCCTCCAAGGTCGCCGCCGCCGAGCCGTAGCGGATGTTTTCAGCGACAGTGTCAGCAAAGATCGCCACATCCTGCGGAACGAGCGAAATGCGTGATCGCAGTTCTTTGAGATCAGCGTCTTGCACACGCACACCATCGACGCGCACTTCACCCGCGTTCACGTCGTAGAAGCGCAGCAAAAGGTTGAACAGCGTGGTCTTGCCAGCACCGGACGGCCCCACCAACGCGATCGTTTCTCCCTTGGCTACATTGAGCGAGAAGCCGTCAAGGGCCAAGGCGTCTGGTCGCGAGGGATACCGGAAATCAACAGTGTTGAAGGTGATCTCGCCCTTGGCCGGAACGGGCAACGGCGTTGGCTTATCCGGCGAACGGATGTCAGGAACCACGGCCAGAATTTCGGTGAGGCGTTCGGCAGCCCCCGCAGCTTGCGAAAGCTCACCCCAGACCTCGGCGAGTTCGCCCAGCGCACCGGCGGCAAAGAGCGCGTAGATCACAAACTGGCTGAGACGGCCGCCGGTGATGTCGCCTGCAATAACTGCAGACGCGCCATACCAAAGCACGCCGACGATGCTGCCGACTGTCAGGAAAATTGTCAGAGCGGTCAGACCCGCGCGCGCTTTCATGCGGTCGCGAGCAGCATCAAAGGACCGTTCAACCGATGCCATGAAGCGGGCGGCTACCGTTGTCTCGTGCGTGAACGCTTGCATGGTGCGAACAGCCGAGAGATTTTCAGACGCATACGCCGACGCCTCTGCAAGAGTATCCTGCGCCTTGCGCGACAGCGTTTTGACCGCTTGGCCATAGGCCATCAGCGGCAGCACGATGACGGGAATAGCCACCAGTACAAGCAGCGACAGATGCGTGCTCGTCACAAACATCATGATCATGGCACCGATCAGCATGATGATGTTGCGCAGCGCCTGGCTCATGGTGTGACCGGCCACGGCCTTGATCTGCGTCGTGTCGGCCGTGAGGCGGCTCATCACTTCGCCGGAATGGGTTTTTTCAAAGAATGTAGGTCCGAGTTTTGCAAGATGCGCGAACACATCAGAGCGCAAGTCGGCGACGACACG
Organism: Hyphomicrobium sp.; assembly: GCA_031409575.1. Classification (GTDB taxonomy): domain Bacteria; phylum Pseudomonadota; class Alphaproteobacteria; order Rhizobiales; family Hyphomicrobiaceae; genus JANNFX01. The sequence goes on along the minus strand of JANNXL010000340.1, from coordinate 4,809 downwards.
TTCGCCAAGCCAGTTCACAAAATAGAACCGGCTGGCGATTGAGATTGCCAGGATACCGCCAACCACCAACAGCATGGCGAAGTACTGATCGATCATGCCGCCGTTGGCAGAGCCAAAACCGAAATCGATCATGCGGCGCACGGCCATGGGTACAGACAGCATGGCAACGGCCGACACGATCAGCGCCATCAGCGCCGCGGTCACGTGGGCCGGGTGCGCAAACAGATACGGCTTCAGCGCCATCAATGGCTTCAGCGAAGCAAAACCGCGCTGCTTGGTGGCCACTTCACCGTTGCTAGGCCCCGTTTCAACTGGGACGCCCGGCGACGTGACGGAGGCGGGCTTGGAATAGGCACTGGTGACCGGGTTCAAGGCTGTGGGCACAGTAGGTCTTTCTGCATCAGAGGGCTGCTTCAGGGGGTCTGCGCGAGTAGGCTTCCCCGGTGCGGCGGCGTCAGTGCTTAACGGTGTGGCAAATGCCTCTTTTGTGGAGCAGTTGACCGGGCCGGACCATGCCCGAGGCTGCGCACGCACTCAAGCCCTGCAATATGGGCCAAACGGCGTCAGCAGGCCGCAGATCCTGAGCATTGGACTACGCTGAAGCACGTTTTGCAGACTTGTGCGGCACCTGCATCTCGATTATACGACGGCCATCCTATCTCGCGGCGGGCACACGTCCTGCAACCACCGGGTTGCGGCGGGTGCTTTTGTCATTTTGCCGCTGGCTTCCTAACTCAGAACAGATCGCAGAGAATTCCGATGAAAAAAGACGCAGACGTTCACCCAGATTACCACCAGATCACGGTCAAAATGACCGATGGCTCGACTTTCACCACCTACTCGACCTACGGCAAAGAGGGCGACGAACTGCATCTCGACATCGACCCATCCACGCACCCGGCGTGGACCGGTGGCGATGCCAAGCTGATGGACCGCGGCGGGCGCCTGTCGCGCTTCAAGAAGAAGTTCGAAGGGTTCTTGGGGTAAGCCCAGTTTGCTTTTTTCTGTTTGTACTTTGAAAGCCCGGGCCGGAAGGTCTGGGCTTTTTTGTTTCGGTCAGCAGTGCTAACATCGTGCGATGAGCTCAATTTTGTTCACCGCTCTGATCATCGCCTTAACGCTTGGCGGTTTGGCTTATTGGGCCGAACAGCGGCCGGGCTCGACGGTCGACGGCAAGCCGCCAGTCTATTCCCTGCTGCCCGGTGATTTCAAATACGAAAGCCCCTCGGGCAACTTCCGTTTCTATTTCCCGGTCACGACGTCGATTGTGCTGTCGGTGGTTCTGACGGTGCTATTGCGGCTGTTTGGTTGAAGGCAGCACCATTGCTGTGGTAGCTTTGCTCATGATTAAAGTCCTTGAACAAGCCATTGCCAAGGTTCGTGAGCTGCCTGAAGACAAGCAGCGCATTGCAGCGGAGTTACTCGAAGAACTCGCGGCCACCGATGAGGTGTATACCCCGACTTCAGTAGAACGCTCGGCCATTCGCCAAGGCCTCGCCGATGCAGACCGCGGCGATTTCATATCGGATGAAGAGGCCAATACCATCCTTCGCCGCCCCTGGGATTGAGTATGGCGCTCAAAGTCCGCATTACGCAGCGAGCCAAGCTCGACATTGCCGAAATCCGGTCCTACATTCAACAGCATGACAAACATGCAGCCGAGCGCGTCCGGCTTAGTATCGTTCAAGCGATCGATCTCATTGCAGAGTACTCCAGCATGGGACCGGCAACAGACGAGCCCGGTGTTCGCTTGAAGCTTGTGTCCCGGTTTCCCTACCGCATCTACTATCGTGTCAGGGAAGACCAGCTTGAAATCCTGCACATCCGCCACACCGCGCGCAAAGGACCATCTCCTGGCGACCTCGCTTAGCGCTGCAAAACGCCCGGCGCTGCTTGAGCACTGGGCGTTTCATGTTCGGTCGCGGAACAAGCGAGCAGCGCCCTCACCCCTTCGTCGATTCAACCTCTGCAACTGCCTTGGCGAGGAACTCGCTCATGGCTTTGCGCAGATCGGCGTCAGAAACCTGGATGCTCTTGGCATCAAGATCCGCCTTCACCTTGCGGAACACATCGTCGTCGCCCTTCTCAGCCAAGTCTGATTTGCGCACTGCTTTGATGTAGTCTTCGAGTTCAGTAACCGTCAGTCCGAGCTTGGCACCGGCCCACTCGGCCAGCATCTTGTTGCGCCGCGACTCGGCCTTGAATTTCAAATCGGCATCGTGGGCGAACTTTTTCTCAAAGCCCTTTTCGCGGTCGTCGAAGCTGTTCATCAGGGTCTCCAGAGTTTGTCTTGAACGGTGTAATTTAATCGAAAGTTCTGCCTTTGTTTCGCCAACTGGACGAGTTGTATCCAACGCTGACTGGCCAGTCTATTGCCGAGCCGTAACCCGCCAAGGCCACGAAATCAACGGCTTGCCAGACCGGTGAGTAACTTGTGAACCAATCCCCGGGATGCGGCCTTGATTACATTGTCTCTCCCCCCCGGTTCGGCTAGTGTCTCCGTACCTTTTCCGGTCGCTTCCCCGGGCAGGGGCCACGCCGCCAGCAGTAAAAATAGTTGTTTAGAATCAACGATCCGCTGACCGGTTGTGGTGACAGAGCGTGTGGTGAAATGTCCCTAGTAAAAACGAGTGCGTGAACGTGATCTTCAAAGGACCAGGATCGATGAACAAGCGGCGCCGCATCTACGAGGGCAAGGCTAAGATTTTGTATGAAGGCCCCGAACCCGGCACCCTCATCCAGCACTTCAAAGACGACGCCACCGCTTTCAACGCCAAGAAGCATGCGTTGATCGAAGGCAAGGGCGTGCTCAACAACCGCATCTCGGAGTACGTGTTCCAGCGGCTTGGTGAAATCGGCGTGCCGACACACTTCATGAAGCGCCTCAACATGCGCGAGCAGTTGATCCGCGAAGTGGAAATCGTGCCGCTTGAAGTGGTTGTGCGCAACGTCGCGGCCGGCTCGTTGTCAACGCGGCTGGGCCTCGAAGAAGGCATGCAGCTGCCACGCTCGATCATAGAATTTTATTACAAGAACGACAAACTGAACGACCCGATGGTCTCGGAAGAGCACATCACTGCGTTCGGCTGGGCGACGCCGCAAGAGATCGATGAGATCATGCAGATGGCGCTGCGCATTAACGACTTCCTCGTTGGTCTGTTCCTTGGTATCGGCATCCGCCTTGTTGACTTCAAGGTCGAGTTCGGCCGCCTGTGGGCTGAAGATCAGGTGCGCATTGTGCTGGCTGACGAGATCAGCCCGGACTGCTGCCGCCTGTGGGACATCAACACGTCCGACAAGCTCGACAAGGACCGCTTTCGCCGCGACCTGGGCGGACTTCTCGAAGCCTACCAGGAAGTCGCCCGCCGCCTTGGCGTCTTGACCGAGACCCCGCGCCCCAAAGGCACGGGCCCGGTTTTGGTCGCGTCCACGTCGAACCCGACTGGGAAGCCGAATTGATTTTCGGCAACCGGCATTCGGCAACCGGCAACCGCAGCGAGCGGTTACACGGTTCCCGGCTGCCGTCTGCCGGCTGCCGGAGAACTCAATGAAAGCCCGCATCCGAATTACACTCAAGAACGGCGTCCTTGATCCCCAGGGCAAGGCCATCGAAGGCGCGTTGGCGTCGCTCGGGTTTAATGGCGTCAACGACGTGCGTCAGGGCAAATACATCGAAGTGACGCTCACCGAGACCGACGAAGCCAAAGCCCGCGCCGAGGTCGAGCGCATGTGCAAAGACCTGCTGGCGAACACGGTGATTGAGAATTATAGTTTCGACCTAAACGCTTGAGAGCTTGGTCATTACTGAAGTCACCAACGAGCTATTGTTAGAAGTTCTGAAAAAAGTTCAGGAGCAAGTTGCACGCGGCAGCGAAGACATGAGCCGCATCCGGGAAGAGCTGTCAGCAATGCGCGGTCATATCGTGGCCCTGCAACAAGACATTCACAACATCTACGACACCATGCTTGAACACGGCACACGCCTCGACCGCATCGAGCGCCTGCTGGAGTTGGTCGGTTCTCAGGTGTGAACGACGCCACTTTTCTGATTTTGCCCCTACCCGCCGTCAAACCCCTGCAGAACGCCCGCCACGTTGCGGCCGGCGCCGGATACTGCGTAACCGCCTTCCATCACGAACAACACCGGCACGCCGAGCCCGGCGATGATGCGTCCTATGTTCGGATAGTCAGCCGTCGTCAATCTGAACTGGCTGATAGGGTCTTTTTCGAACGTATCGACGCCGAGTGACACGACCACGGCGTCGGGTTTGTAAGCAGTGATGCGCGCAAGTGCGCTGGAAAAGGCCACTTCGTAAGCGGCGAAGTCTGTACCCAACGGCAGCGGACTGTTGACGTTAAAGCCCTCGCCCGTGCCGCGCCCTGTTTCATCGGCAAAGCCGAGAAACTAGGGGTACTCATCGAGCGGGCCGGCGTGGATGTTGACCACCAGTACGTCGGAGCGCGAATAGAAAATTTCCTGCGTGCCGTTGCCGTGATGATAATCGACATCGACTAGAACCCCAACCTGCCCTCAATCGTGCGCGGCTCCTTTTGAGGTTGAGTGGCATCATGGCCGCGCGAACAATTTCACCACGCTGCGGCACCTCGAAAGCGGGGACCAATTTTCCAGACCAGAGTTCAAGCCGGTCGCCATGCCCCATGTGGCGGGCGGAGTAAAAGGTCTTCACGGTGCGTCACACCTTAAACGGACTGAAATTGGTATCGCGATCGTAGACGTCGGCATTTTCGGCGTTCTTGAGGAAGGCGACAACTTTGTAGGTCACCGGCGTGAACAAAGCCTCGACGGCG
>JANNXL010000339.1:0-10375 GCA_031409575.1 Hyphomicrobium sp. | reverse complement strand
GATTGGGGAGAAGGGAAGTGTTGCCTAATAGACCCGGTTCCAATGCAGGTCCCAGAGGGGGGCTGGGGGGCTGTTATTCCGGAAACCCACACCGGAACCGGGCCTTCAGGCAACTCAGGGAATATTGCCTATATTTGGGGCCATTCCTGGGCCAGGGTGCGTCGCCGCTGCGGCGCGGGCAAGGAATTGTTTTGTTCAATCAGTGCACTAGAAAAGAGCAGAGGGCCATTCCTAGCGCTTGAAATTCGCAATACTTGGCGCGATCATAGGGTCAGATCAACTTGGGAGGTGCCGTTGAGCTCAACCGACCCGATAGCGTTCCGGCCGCGTGCCGCAAATGGCATGGTAGCCGGCCGGTCAACAGTATCTGCCGGATCCGCCCCCACCCATCCCGACCAAGCCAAGACAGCCGCCTTTAGCCGTCACGAACTCAACGCCATTCTGGCCGTCTATGGGCGTAAAGTGGCCAGCGGCGAATGGCGCGATTACGCGCTGGATTTCAGTGCCGACAAAGCAGTCTTTTCCATTTTCCGCCGCGCCAGCGAATGTCCGCTGTTTACGGTTGAAAAATGCCCGAGGCTGTCCCGGCGCCAGGGTGCATACAGTGTCATTGCGTTTTCTGGACTTATCCTGAAACGCGGCCATGAGTTAGATCGGGTTCTAGCGGTTCTCGATTGAACGGCCGCCGTTCGCGCGCTGCGAGGCAATACGCAGGCTCAGTTGCCTTGCGCTTCGACGCCTTCCTGCAACGCCAGCACGTGACCCGCCAGATACAGCGACCCGCAAATTAAAATGCGTTTGGCACCTGGTTCCAGCACGTCAATGCGCCGGAGGGCAGAAGCCACATCCGTAGACGCCTCGGCCGTGAGGGACACGCTGCGCGCAGTTTCAGCCAGCACATCGGGTGTATACGGGGCTTCGTGCGCGCCAGGAATAGGTATGGTCACCACATGGCGCGCCAGCCCTCGGAACGGCCGCAAAAAACCTGCGGCATCTTTCAGACCCATCATGCCTGCAACCAGAAACAGCGGCTTGGGCGAACGCTCTTCGAAGTCAGCCAGCGTCTGAGCCAGAAATTGCCCGGCTGCCGGATTGTGCCCGCCGTCGAGCCAGAGTTCACTCCCCGGGCGCAAAGACTCGGGCAGCGGACCTTTACTTAGGTGCTGCAGCCGCGCTGGCCAGCGCGCCGTGACAAGGCCACGCTCAATGGCCTCGTCACCAATTGCCAAGGTCTTGAGTTGCAAGGCGGCAGCCACCGCTGTCCCCGCATTGATGATCTGATGCCGGCCAGCAAGCGACGGCAATGGCAGATCGAGAAGGTTGTTTTCCGTCTGCACCACCAGCCTGCCGCGCTGTTCGAATGCTTCGTAGTCTTGGCCCCAAATCACCAAGTGTGCGCCAACGCGATCAGCCACGTCGCAGATGACGGCCAGTGCACTCTCATCTTGCTGGGAAATGACTGCCGGAACCCCGCGCTTCAGGATGCCTGCCTTTTCCGCCGCAATCAGCTCAAGGGTGGCCCCGAGTTTCTCGGCATGATCCATCGAGACAGGCGTGATGACGGTCAGGGCTGGCCGGGCAATCACGTTGGTCGCGTCTAAGCGTCCCCCCAGACCAACCTCAAGAAGCAGCACGTCAGCCGGGTGTTCCGCGAATGCAAGGAATGCTGCAGCCGTAGTAATTTCAAACTGGGTGATATCATCGCCGTCGTTGACCGCCTGCGTGCGGGTCAGAACGTCGACGAGGCCTTCTTCTGAAATTGGCGCGGCCTTTCCATCACGGCCGGCAAGCTCGATACGCTCATGAAAACGAACCAGATGCGGCGAGGTGTAAACATGCACGCGCTTGCCCGAGGCCTCGATGATGGCCTTGAGGTAGGCCGTAACCGAGCCCTTGCCGTTTGTTCCCGCAACATGAACAACCGGCGGCAGCTTCAAATGCGGATTGCCGAGCTTGCCTAACAGCCGTTCGATGCGCCCAAGCGAAAGATCGATCAGCTTCGGATGCAGAAGTTTGAGATCAGCCAGCAGCGTGTCGCTTTTTGGGCTCGGCGGCATTGGCTGCGTGGTCCTAAAGTGCTTCCGGGAAAAGGTGAGCAGTTTTCCTGAAAGAAGAACAACAAAAAAGTCGAACTCGGGTCTGTCCCTGATTCATTCAAAACCGGATTGACCCGAGTGAACAATCAAGAGTTTACACCAGTGCGCCAGCGAATGCGGCCTTCTCGATCATGAGCGCTGGCCATCTTTGCTGCCCGGACGCGTCACCGTCACATCGGCATCGCGCTTAATCTGGGTCCGCGCGTCTTGTGCAACCCCTGTTTTAACCGGCTGATCGATTTGCTCGCTGCCGCTTTCGCGCGCCGCTGTTTCAAGAACCTTCGCATCGACGGTTGCACCATTCTGATAGGCACTTCCGTTCAACCGCTTGGTTTTGTCACGCACGACGCCGTTGCCTGACATAAGAAGTTTGCAAACACGAGACAGGGTTTCACGCAACTTGTGGCGATGGACCACCATGTCGACCATACCGTGTAGCTGCAGATACTCGGAACGCTGGAAACCTTCTGGCAACTGCTCACGGATCGTCTGTTGAATAACGCGCGGGCCCGCAAAGCAGATCAACGCACCGGGTTCTGCGATATGCACGTCACCCAGCATCGCGTAAGAGGCGGTCACGCCACCCGTCGTCGGGTCGGTGAGGACAACGATGTAGGGAAGCTTAGCTTCGCGCAGCCGCTGCACGGCAATGGTTGTGCGCGGCATCTGCATGAGAGACAAGATGCCTTCCTGCATGCGTGCGCCACCTGAAGCGGCAAACAAGATAAAAGGGCACTTCTTGTCAACGGCGCGCAGCATACCAGTGAGAATGGCTTCACCCGCCGCCATGCCCAAAGATCCAGCCATAAAGTCGAAGTCTTGAACTGCGGCTATCGTGCGTTGGCCATCAAGGAACCCGTCAGCGACAAAAACGGCATCGTCCAAATTGGTCTTGGCCTTGGCGTCCTTCAGGCGATCCGTATAACGGCGGCCATCGCGGAACTTCAGCGGGTCCTGCGGTACCGTTGGCACCGTCACCTTGTCATAGACGCCGTCGTCAAAGATGCTGGCGAGGCGCAACGGCGCGCTCATGCGTTCGTGGTGGTTTGATCCAGGAAAAACGAATTGGTTGGCCTCAAGGTCTTTGTAAAAGACCATCTGCCCGGTCACCGGACACTTGACCCACATATTATCCGGCACTTCCCGCTTGGTGGTCAGGAAGCTGCGTATCTTCGGCCGGACGACGTTGTTGATCCAGTTCACTCTTGAAAAGCTCCTCGAACAGCCCGTTTTACGGCTGTAACAAATTCTTGTCCCGCGTGGCAGACTTAGATCGCAAATCAGTGGCTGGACGTGTGACCCTGCAGAGCGCCGCTCAAACTGCTCACCAAATCCAATACCGCTGGCACGGTCTGCGCCGTCGCCACGTCACGGGCGCCGAGGCTGTTTTGGATCGCTTGCACGAGTGCCGATCCGACCACAACACCATCAGCACCATTGGCCAAGGCCCGCGCTTGATCAGGTGTTTTTACGCCAAAACCGACCACAACGGGAAGAGTTGTGGACTTTTTGATGCGGGCAACTTGGCGCTGAACGTCGTTTGCCTGTGGAGCCGCTGACCCGGTAATCCCCGTGATCGACACGTAATAGAGGAACCCCGACGTGTTCTCCAACACCGCCGGCAATCGCGCTGCGTCTGTGGTCGGGGTTGCTAACCGTATGAAGTTAATTCCTTTTTCGATTGCTGGCAGGCACAATTCGTCGTCCGCTTCAGGCGGAACATCGACAACAATAAGCCCGTCCACACCGGCGGCAACCGCATCTGCCAGGAACTTAACCGTCGAATACACATAAATCGGATTGTAGTAGCCCATCAGCACGATGGGCGTGTCCTGGTCCTTTTTTCGGAACTCCGCGACCAGCTGGAGCGTCTTTTTCATGTTCTGGCCGGCCTTCAATGCCCGCAAGCTGGACGCTTGAATGGCCGGTCCGTCGGCCATGGGATCCGAAAACGGCATACCAAGTTCGATGATATCGGCACCCGCCTTCGGCAGGCCTTCAAGAATTTTCCGCGAAGTTTCGAGATCCGGGTCGCCCGCGCTGACGAACGTGACGAGCGCCGGGCGGCCTTGTTTTTTGAGCTCTGCAAAGCGGCGATCAATGCGTGTTGGCGGGGACTTTTTCATCGTCAAATCTTGATCCCCAGCATCTTGGCGACGGCGAACACATCTTTATCTCCACGTCCGCACAAGTTCATCACGAGCAGGTTGTCTTGCGGCAGCGTGGGGGCGAGCTTCTCCACATAGGCAAGTGCATGGCTTGGTTCCAGCGCCGGAATGATGCCCTCGTGACGCGCACACAGCTGGAACGCGGAGAGTGCCTCTTTGTCCGTGATCGGCACATACGTAACGCGGCCAGTGTCTTTGAGCCAGGCGTGCTCGGGTCCGACACCTGGATAATCGAGACCCGCCGAAATCGAATGACCTTCGAGAATTTGCCCGTCAGAATCCTGCAACAGATACGTGCGATTGCCGTGCAGAACGCCCGGCGTGCCGCCGCTCATGGAGGCCGCGTGTCCGTTCTCAACGTCAACGCCATGGCCACCGGCTTCGACGCCATAGATTTTCACAGGCGCATCATCCAGGAACGGATGGAACAAGCCGATGGCGTTTGAACCGCCACCAATGCAGGCAACAAGCGTATCAGGCAATCGGCTTTCTGCCGCCATCATCTGCTCTTTGGTTTCGCGGCCAATGACCGATTGGAAATCGCGAACCATGGCCGGATAGGGATGCGGGCCAGCTGCCGTGCCGATGATGTAATAGGTGTCTTTGACATTCGTCACCCAGTCGCGCAGCGCCTCGTTCATGGCGTCTTTGAGCGTCCCGGCACCCGACGTCACAGGATTGATCTTGGCGCCCAGCATATGCATGCGCGCGACGTTGGGTGATTGGCGCTCGACGTCGGTCGCGCCCATAAAAATTTCGCATGGCAGGCCAAAGCGCGCGCACACGGTGGCAACCGCGACGCCATGCTGACCAGCACCGGTCTCGGCGATGATGCGCGTTTTTCCCATGCGCATGGCGAGCAGAATTTGCCCGAGGCAGTTGTTGATCTTGTGCGAGCCCGTGTGATTGAGCTCGTCGCGTTTGAAGTAAATTTTTGCCCCGCCCTTGCCGCCCTTCTCGGCCGAAATTTTCCGCAGATGCTGGGTGATACGCTCGGCGTAATAGAGCGGCGACGGCCGGCCGGCGTAGTACGTGTTGAGATAGGTCACTTCGGCGGCAAACGCCGGATCAGACTTGGCGGCGTTGTAGGCTTTCTCAAGATCAAGGATCAGCGGCATCAGAGTTTCGGCAACGAAGCGCCCGCCGAAAATGCCGAAATGACCGCGCTCATCGGGACCACTCGCATAACTGTTGAGTTTGGTCTCGCCAGCTTTCTGTGACTTCGTGGCCATGGCACATTCCTCGTCGTTCGGCTTGCACTGCAAGGGCAGTTACTTAGCGGTCTTGGCGTTTGTGATAAAGCGGTGGATCAGCTCAGCATCCTTAACGCCGGGCGCCGTTTCCACTCCAGACGACACATCGACAATCGCCGGACGGGTCAATCGAACTGCAGCGGCGACGTTATTAGGGGTCAATCCTCCTGCAAGCGCAAACGGGTGCGCCCGATCCCAGCCCTCAAGGATGTTCCAGTCGAACAACAAACCATTTCCGCCTGGCAGGGCACCCGGCTCTGAAGGTGGCTTGGCGTCGAACAGCACAAAATCGGCGAGACCATTGGTAATGTAGGCCGTCGCACCCTCGACATCTTGCTGCGTCGCGACGCTTACGGCTTTGATTATGGGCAGCCCAGTCAGAATGCGGGCTTCGCGGGTCCGAACCACCGTTTCGTGGCCGTGCAGCTGAATGAAATCGGGTTTCACACTGTCGTGGATTTGCATCAGTTTGCGGTTGTCGGGATCAATCAGCAAAACGACGACCTTCACCGAGCCTTTCGAACGCGCGTGGGCTGCAAGACGTTTGGCAAGTGGCAGATCGACGTGACGCGGGCTTTTTGGAAAAATTACGAGACCGACGAAGCTGGCACCATACTCAATCGCAGCGTCCATCGCCGCCTCAGTCGATATCCCGCAAATCTTGACTTGAACAGTCATATCCGGCTGAGACCCAAATTCATTTCAAGATGAACGAGAACCGCTGACAATCCGCACACTTGTCGAGTCGAACGGCCTAGCCTGCACCGAGTGCGCAGAACGGGTGTTTAGGCGGCGCTACGGCGTGTGCTAGCGGGCAGTGCCGCCGTCTTTGCGCTACTTGGGCCGGAAGTCAAAAGCCCGGCATCGCGCTCGCGGATCAGACGGTCGGCTTCAGAACGCCAGCGCTTAGCGTCTTCGACACTCTTGCGCGACGAGCGTCGCCAATGTCCTTGCGACATCCATGTTGCGAACCCGCCAAGCAAAACGCCCGCAATCAAAGTCCCGATGATGTGGGCGTAAAAAGGCAATACGATCTGAATGGCCGGCGTTTCAGGTCTAAATGGATCGAGCACCAGAGCCACGCTGTGCCGGTTGGCAACCGCAAGTGCGACCAGCACAATCGCCGCGAGAAAAGTCACAACCAACCCGAACATGCGCTTTAGCAAGGGAACCTAGCTCCTAGACACTTCGCCCGCGACAGCCGGCTCCCCAAAGGGGAGCAGGAGCGGGCCAAGAAAAGACCCTATCCATTTAAGCGGTCGCGCAACTCTTTGCCGGTCTTGAAAAAGGGCACGAACTTTTCCGAGACCGGCACGGCAGACCCCGTGCGCGGGTTGCGGCCCTGGCGCGCGGCGCGATGCTTGACGGTGAAAGCGCCGAAGCCGCGCAGTTCAACACGGTCGCCGCGTGCCAAGGCATCGACGATTTCGTCGAACACCACGTTGACGATGCGCTCCACATCGCGGTGATAGAGATGCGGATTGGAGCCGGCAATTTTTTGGATGAGTTCAGACTTGATCACAGACGCCCCCTCGGAATGACGCACCAATGGCGCCAGGAAACTAATTGTATTTCCTCAATTTTCCGAAGGGTGCCAAACAGAAACGAGCCCGTCAAGACTAAGATTGGAGGACCCCCGGTCGCCACTGACGAGACGCACGGCCCGCGACCATCCCGCTTCCACAAACCGTTCTGGCCACGAAGCCATGGAACTGCCCAAGCCCCAGCCGCCTGCGACAGAGGGCTTCCAATCGACGATTTTGAGGTCTTTTGTGACCCCGCGCGACGTTTCAAGCCAGCGCTGCGCTTCCGCCTCGCCGCCGATTTCGTCCACCAGTTTGCCATCTACAGCTGCGCGGCCTGAGAAAACACGGCCTTTTTCGAGGCCCGGCAGGTCAGCAACCTTGATCCCCCGGCGTGTCTCGACCAGCGAGATGAACCACCGGAAGCCGTCGTCAATCATGTCTTGCATGACTTTGAGGGAAGCCGGATCAGCCGGCGCGAAGGGGGATGGCTGGGCCTTCAGCTCGCCACTCTTAACCTCGTTCATCTTGACGCCAATCTTTGCCAGGACATCCGAAAACTCGGGCCACTGGGCGATCACGCCGACGGAGCCTGTGATCGTGTTGCCGCGTGCCACGATGTGGTCTGTGCCAAGCCCGACAATGTATCCGGCTGACGCGGCCACCGTGCCAAACTGGGCCACGACCGGCTTGATCTTGGCGAGATCCCGCAAACCTTCATACAGTGCCTCACCGCCTGTCGTCGTACCGCCAGGGCTGTTGACGAAGACGATGACGCCTTCGACGCTTTTGTTATCCTTGATGCGCTTCAGCATCGCCAGCTGCTCGCGATCCTCCAAGATCGTGCCTTCGATGGCGATGCGCGCAATCTGGTGCTGGGCCGTCAGGTCCATCAGGCTTTCGCTACCAAGCGCCAGGGTTCCAATTGCGAGCGCACCCACTCCAATCGCCAAGCCGCGCCAGAAACTCATACCCCGGCGCAACCGGCGGCGGTCGAGTACGGTTTCGATTTCAGGATGCATAGGCGGCGTTCTCCATCCGATAACAGCGCAGGGGCGCATTTAACCAATTGCATAGGCCGGAAGCTAGGCAAGTCTTAGGCCGCCTCCGGGGCCACCACTGGGGCCGCGTTTTTGGGGCCATATTCTGTTTCAGAGACTTAACATGAAAAAGGCACCGGGACCCGAGCCCCGATGCCTCATCGTGTTCGCGGCACTGCTGCCGGAGATTACTCAGCGTCGGTGTCGTCGTCAGCTTCGCGCTTTTTGATGGCGGCCTTGAAGATGTCGCCCAGCGATGCGCCCGAGTCGGACGAGCCGTACTGTGCCACGGCCTGCTTTTCTTCGGCGATTTCGAGCGCCTTGATCGACACCGTGATGCGGCGCGCAGCTTTGTCTGCGGTCAGAACGGCAGCGTCGACTTTCTGGCCTACCGTGAAGCGCTCGGTACGCTGCTCGGAGCGTTCGCGCGAGAGATCCGCACGCTTGACGAAGGCGATGATATCGCTGTCGGCAATTTTGACCTCGATGCCCGCTTCCTGAACGGCCACGACGTGGCACGTCACCTGGTCGCCCTTCTTATACTTCGCCATGGCATCGCCAGGGTCGCCGCTCAGCTGCTTGATGCCGAGTGAAATGCGTTCTTTGGCAGCGTCAACATCGAGAACCTGGGCTTTGACGGTATCGCCCTTCTTGTAGTCCTTGATGACTTCGTCGCCGGGGCGCTGCCAATCGAGATCCGACAGATGCACCATGCCATCAACGCCGTTGTCGAGACCGATGAACAGACCGAACTCGGTGATGTTGCGGATCGGACCTTCGATGATGGAGCCCTTCGGATGCGCCGAGATGAAGGCATCCCACGGGTTGTCCTGGGTCTGCTTAAGGCCAAGAGAGATGCGGCGCTTCTGCGGATCGACTTCGAGCACCTGCACATCAACCTGCTGGCTGGTCGAGACGATCTTGCCGGGGTGGATGTTCTTCTTGACCCAGCTCATTTCAGAGACGTGGATCAGGCCTTCGACGCCGGGTTCGAGTTCAACAAATGCTCCGTAATCAGCGATGTTTGTGACAGCGCCCTTGATCTTGGCACCGACCGGATACTTCTCGGCGATGGCGGCCCACGGATCAGACTGGAGCTGCTTCATACCGAGCGAAATACGCTGCGTATCCGGGTTGATGCGGATGATCTGCACCTTCACCGTATCTCCGACGTTGAGAATTTCGGACGGATGATTGACGCGGCGCCATGCCATGTCGGTCACGTGCAGCAAGCCGTCGATACCGCCGAGATCAATGAACGCACCGTAATCGGTGATGTTCTTGACGAGACCGTCGATCACCTGGCCTTCGCCAAGACGGGCGACGATGTCGGCACGCTGTTCGGCACGCGTTTCTTCCAGCACCGAGCGGCGCGAGACAACGATGTTGCCGCGGCGGCGATCCATCTTGAGGATCTGGAACGGCTGCGACTGATGCATCAGAGGGCCGATATCGCGCACCGGGCGAATGTCGACCTGGGAGCCCGGAAGGAACGCAACAGCGCCATCGAGATCGACCGTGAAGCCGCCCTTGACCTTATTGAAGATAACGCCGTTGACCTTCTCGCCCTTTTCGAACAGCTTTTCGAGACGCGTCCAGCTTTCTTCGCGCTTGGCCTTTTCGCGCGACAGCACGGCTTCACCGAGCGCATTTTCCACGCGCTCCAGGTAAACCTCAACGGTGTCGCCGATCTTGAGTTCGTTCGGCTTGCCGAGGATGCCGAATTCTTTCAAAGGCACGCGGCCTTCCATCTTCAGGCCGACGTCGATAACAGCGAGGTCCTTCTCAATGCCGACGATCTTACCCTTGACGACCTGGCCTTCGAACACGTCGTCCTTGGCGAGGCTCTCGGCCAAAAGGCTGGCGAAGTCTTCGCGCGACGGGTTCATCTCTTTGTTAACAGCGAGTTCCATTCAGAATTCCATTTCAGATACGGTTGCTCCACTTGGGCTCCGCAAGGAGCCTCAGGTGGCGGATGTTGACGAAATGACAAACGTCCTGGCCGCATCGAAAGTGGGCGGCCCGGACAAAATGCCGGTGCAGGTGTCTTGCGACGTGGGTGGTGTTTGGTGTGATACCGCCGTGATGAGCCCGCGGGCCCTGCCAATACAATTTCGGAGCGCTTGTCTCCCCGTTGCCGGGTGAGGGCGCGCCTATTGGCCGATCTTCCTCTTGATCAATCCGACAGCGGTGCCGAATAACGCCTCTATAGTCGAGCGCACAGCCTCTCGCAAGGGGCGAAAATAGGACTAAAAGGAGCGTTGGAACTTCACACTAGCTCCGTCGTTGCGGCTG
>JANNXL010000338.1:0-1770 GCA_031409575.1 Hyphomicrobium sp. | reverse complement strand
TCACGCTCGGCGGCACCGGGCTCACGGTGACGTCGACCAACGGTGCCGTCGCTCTTCTCGATGCCAACGCTGGTGTCGAGCCGCAGACCGAAACGGTCTGGCGTCAGGCCGACCAGTACAATGTTCCGCGGATGATATTCGTCAACAAAATGGACAAGATCGGCGCCGATTTCTATCGCTGCGTAGAGATGGTCAAGACCCGTCTGGGTGCCCGCGCTGCTGTCATGCAGTTGCCGATTGGCGCTGAAAGCGATTTCAAGGGCGTTGTCGATCTGATCGAAATGAACGCACTGGTCTGGCGCGATGAAAGCCTTGGCGCCGCCTGGGATGTTGTCGAAATCCCGGCTGACCTCAAGGATAAGGCCGTCGAGTACCGCGAGCAACTGATTGAAGTTGCCGTTGATGCCGACGAAGCTGCGATGGAAGCGTATTTGGAAGGCAACATGCCGGACAATGACAAGCTTCGCTCGCTGATCCGCAAGGGCACCATTACCGGCATGTTCTATCCGGTTTTCTGCGGCTCCGCATTCAAGAACAAGGGCGTACAGCCGCTTCTCGATGGCGTCGTCGATTTTCTTCCGTCACCAATCGATATTCCGTCCATCAAGGGCATCGATCCGAAGACTGAAGCTGAATTGATCCGCACCGCGTCGGACAGCGAGCCGCTTTCTCTGCTGGCGTTCAAGATCATGAACGATCCGTTCGTCGGTTCGCTTACCTTCTGCCGTATCTATTCGGGCAAGCTCACCAAGGGCATGGGCCTTGATAATACGGTCAAGGAAAAGAAAGAACGCATCGGTCGCATGCTGCAGATGCACGCAAACGACCGCGTTGATATCGATGAGGCGTTTGCCGGCGACATCGTCGCTTTGGCTGGTCTCAAGGATACCACAACTGGCGACACCCTTTGTGATCCGATGAAGCCGGTTATCCTCGAACGGATGATTTTCCCCGAGCCGGTCATTCAGATCGCCATCGAGCCGAAGACCAAAGCCGATCAGGAGAAGATGGGCCTCGCGCTCAATCGCCTTGCAGCCGAAGACCCGTCATTCCGTGTCAAGTCGGATGAAGAATCCGGCCAGACGATCATTGCCGGCATGGGCGAATTGCATCTCGACATCATCGTCGATCGCATGCGCCGCGAATTCAAGGTGGAAGCCAACGTTGGCGCCCCGCAGGTTGCCTATCGCGAAACCATCACGCGCTCGGCAGAGCATGACTACACCCACAAGAAGCAGTCCGGCGGTTCGGGCCAGTTTGCCCGCATCAAGGTCCGCTTTGAACCGAATTCCGAAGGCGAAGATTTCAAGTTCGGTTCGGAAGTCGTCGGTGGTTCGGTTCCGAAGGAATACGTGCCAGGCGTCCAGAAGGGTATTGAATCTGTCATGGGTGCAGGTCCGTTCGCGGGCTTCCCGATGATTGGCGTAAAGGCCACGCTGGTCGATGGTGCATACCACGATGTCGACTCCTCGGTTCTCGCGTTCGAAATCGCCGGTCGCGCCTGCTTCCGTGAAGCGGCTGCCAAGCTTGGTGTCCAGTTGCTCGAGCCGATCATGAAGGTCGAAGTCGTGACACCGGAAGACTATGTGGGTTCTGTCATTGGTGACCTGAACGGGCGTCGTGGCCAGATCCAGGGCCAGGAATCGCGCGGTGTTGCCGTCGTCATCAATTCGATGGTGCCGCTGGCCAACATGTTCAAGTACGTCGACAATCTGCGTTCGATGTCGCAGGGCCGTGCCCAGTACACCATGCAGTTCGATCACTACGAGC
>JANNXL010000337.1:0-8406 GCA_031409575.1 Hyphomicrobium sp. | reverse complement strand
CGTCACGGCCCGCCAGCCGCCCGACGCTGTGCTGAGTTCGATCAGGAACGAGTCCTGCAGTTCCAATAACGCCCGCGCCAGGCTCAGTGACAGAGTGCCGGCATCGTGAGCAACGCCAGTTGCCAGGTTTTGTACGGCAATTGCCAATTCAACAATGTCGCCGTCTTGGCGTGCGCTGACGTCAATGACGCTGCCGCGCTCGGCCCGCGAGGCTGCCGCCGAAAACAGATTGATCAGGATTTGGCGCAAGGGGCGCCGTTCACCCAGGACTTCCAAACCTTCAAGACCATTGGCGGTGAATTGAAGGTGCCGGGCGGTGCCCTCAAGCGCAACAAAAGCCCAGGCCTCAGCCGCAAATTCATCCAGTTCGAGCACTTCGGGATTGGAGCCCGAGCCGGGCTGCGCCAACAGCGAAGTGAGAGCCAGGGTATCTTCGGCGGACTTCAGAAGTGACCTGCCGCTGTCGCGAATGTGTTCGATGTATTCGCGGTAGCGCGGGTGCCCGACCGGGCCGAAGAGTTCTGCGTTCATAACGTCGGAGAACCCGATCACCGCGTTGAGCGGGGTGCGTAACTCGTGACTGACCTGAGACATCAGCGTGGCCCAGGCCTGTCCGCGTACTTCAGCTTCGCCGCGCGTTCTGACGGCAGTATCGGCAATTTCGACGAGCCGCTGCGATTGCCGCTCAAGGGCCACTTCGCGCGCCGATAGCATGAATGGGGATAGATCGCGCGCAGTGTCTGAGACATCAGGCAGCGCCGTCGCCGGGCTCAGGTCCTTTGATGGAGCGGCGTGAGCGCGCTGCGTGAGCGCTGCAACGACCAGGCACAGTCCTGTAACAACAAGAATTTGCGGAAAGCCGTTCGTTCCTGCCCAGGGCCCAGGCCATACTTCGGCGAGACCTAGAATGATCAAATGGGTGACAGCGGCCATTTGCAGGGCACAGGCCGACATGGCTCGATAGCGCGAGTAAAGAAGTTCAGTGACGTTGCAATAGCCCTCGGCAAGGGTCCGTGTGAGCACAGACGTCCCCTGCAGATGGGCGGACACTGTCCCCGCCATCCCTGTCTCCTGCCTGAATGTTGCGAAATTTGCCTAACCAACGCTTGCGGATCGAGGGAACGCGATTCTCGATTCGCACCCTAAGTTCACTGATTCGCGACTCACCTGTCGAGGGAGTTTAATAGGGGTCAAGGCGGATTTTAAATTAGTGTCAGTCGTCCAGCATTTTAGTCACGATTTCATAGACGTCGGCCGGCAGCTTGGCGGAGTTGCTAACCGATCGCAGCGCTTTGCGGGCGAGCGCCCGGCGTCCCGGTTCCAAGGATCGCCAGCTGCGCAGCGCGCCCAGCATCCGTGCCGCGATCTGCGGGTTGAATTCACCAAGCTGAAGGACGGTCTGAGCCAGGAAGGCATAGCCCGCTCCATCCGGCCGGTTGAACTGCACGGGATTGTTCTGAGCAAAAGCTCCAACCAGTGCGCGAACTTTGTTCGGTGCCGTGAGGGCGAACAGCGGATGCGCCACCAGGGCTTTAACATCCTCCAAAGCCGTTTCGAGCGGCGCCTGAGCTTGGGCGGAGAACCAGGTGTCGATCACCAAGTGATCGGCCTGCCAGCGCTCAAAGAAGCGGGACAGCGCTTTTTCGCGTTCTGGTGTCGCTGTGCCAGCCAACAGAACGAGGGCATGCGCCTCATCGGTCATATTGGAGGCCTTCAGGAAATGCCTCATCAGCCGCGCCTTGTCACGGTCTTCTCCACGCGCCGAAAGCAAGGTCAGAGCCGCGTTGCGCTGGGCCCTAAGTCCGGCAGACTTGGCGTGTGGGGAGAAACTGCCGCGCGTCTTCGAGGCCGCATACAACTCTTCGAGCTGGCCGCCGAGAACGGACGCCGTCAGTTTGGTCAAGTGTTTGACCGCGCGGAAGATCAGTCCTGGATCGACATTGCGCGCCATGACGCGCGCCACATCCGATTGGCTTGGAAGCTTCATCAGTTCGGCACGATAGGCTGGCTCAAGTGATGTGTCGCTAAGGGCCTCACCAAGGGCTTTGGCATAGGAAAGGCCGCGGTTCGATCGCTTGCCGGCCTGCAGCGCGCTCACCATTTGCAGGAGCGTGCGCAAGGCGTAGGTCGACGCCGCTTGCCAGCGATTGAAGAGATCGCTGTCGTGCTGCATCAGAAATTCGAGGTCGCGGTCCGTCAGATCGACCGTAAGGTTCACGGGAGCCGAAAACCCGCGTAACAGCGACGGCACCGGGCGCGACGTGAGGCCAGTGAACCGGTACTTAGACCGCCGCTCCGTAAAATGAATGACCCCGCCGGCCAGCGGTTCGCCGCCCTCAAGCGTCAACGGCATCTCCGCGCCGCCCGGACCCAGCAGCGCGAGCTTAACCGGGATATGCAGCGGCTTTTTTTTAGTATCGCCCGACGTGTCGCGCTGCAGCTGGCTCAGATCGAGCTCGGCGGACTTGCTGGCTTTGTCGTAGTTGAGGGTTGCCACAACGTCCGGCGTACCCGCCTGCCGGTACCAGAGCTTGAATTGCGTTAGGCTCGTGCCGGAAGCCTCTTCGAAGCAGGCAAGAAAATCTTCGATGGTGGCTGCATCGCCATCATGGCGCTCGAAGTAAAGATCCATGCCGGCACGGAACGCCTTGGCGCCGATGATGCGTTCGATCATACGCACAAGTTCGGCCCCTTTTTCATAGACCGTCGCCGTATAGAAGTTGTTGATCTCGATATAGCTCTCGGGCCGCACGGGATGGGCCAGCGGGCCCGCGTCTTCGGGGAACTGATGTGCCTTCAGCTGGCGCACATCGGTGATGCGCTGAACCGTGCGTGAGCGCTCATCGCCGGAGAACTCCTGGTCGCGATAGACCGTCAAGCCTTCCTTGTGACAGAGCTGGAACCAGTCGCGGCAGGTGATGCGGTTGCCAGTCCAGTTGTGAAAATATTCATGTGCGACAACGCCCTCAATGGCCTCGAACATGGTGTCGGTCGCCGTTTCAGCGGAGGCCAAAATCAAGCGGTCATTGAAAATGTTGAGGCCTTTGTTCTCCATCGCGCCCATGTTGAAATCGGACACGGCAACGATGTTGAACACGTCGAGATCGTATTCGCGGCCGAAGCGCTTTTCATCCCACCGCATGGAGCGCTTGAGGCTATCCATGGCCCACTCAGCGCGCTGCTCCTTGCCATGCTCCACATAGATATTCAGTTCGACGACGCGCCCCGATAGCGTTTTAAAGGTTGAGGAAATCGAACCGAGATCGCCGCCGACAACAGCGAACAGATAACAGGGCTTGGGATGGGGGTCGTGCCAGATGGCGAAGTGGCGTTTTGTGCGCTCCAGTTTGCCGGTTTGCTTTAAGTTGCCGTTCGACAGCAGCAGCGGGCATTCCTTGGCACTGGCCTCAATGCGGCAAGTGTAGACCGACAATACGTCTGGGCGGTCGAGGAAATAGGTTATGCGGCGGAAGCCCTGGGCTTCGCACTGTGAGCAATAAACGCCCCGCGAGCGATAAATTCCCTGCAAGGCCTTGTTGGCCTCGGGATTGACGAGGGTGATGATCTCAAGCGTGAACGCACCATCGGGCACATTGGCGATGGTCAGCCCCGACGGCGTTAGCTTGTAGTCTTGGGAGGTAAGTTTTGTGCCGCTTAAACGGATGTCTACAAGTTCCATAAGCTCGCCGTCGAGCTGCAACGACTCGCCTGGAGATTGCGCCGCGGGATTGCGCCGGATTTTAAGTTTTGAGGTGACACGCGTGCGCGCTGGATCGAGCGAGATGTCGAGATCAACTGTATCGATCAGGTAGGCCGGCGGACGGTAATCTTTCAAGCGAATGGTGCGCGGCGTATCAGTTTTCATGAGGAATCCGTAGGGCCCGGTCACGTGGGAAGACGGCCCAACTCATACCACGACATCCAAATGCTGCCATACCCAGTGTCGGGCCCAGTGTCGGGCCCAGTGTCGGAGTTGCGGACAGCGCTGAAACGTCGCTACGGCGGCCGCCGTAGCGACGTGGCGGCGAACGTGGAAGCGGCCAAGGGGCTAAGGTGGTTATGCGCTCTCTTTTTCGCGGCTGCGTGCCAGGGCGGGCATATCTTCTTCGGCACTCAGCGTTTCGACGAGTGCCACAAGTTCTGACCGCAAGCGCTTAATCTCGCCCTCTGTCATCGCCAGCCGCCGCACAACATGCTGGCGCACGCCAAAAGCATTTTCCTGCAAGCCCCGGCCGGTTTGAGTGAGCGCAATCTCTATTTCGCGCTCATCGGAACTGCGCCGGTTGCGCGTCACCCACCCTGCCGCCTCCAGCCTTTTGACGAGGGGGGTCAGCGTGCCGCTGTCCAGACGCAGCCGGTTGCCGATGGCGGTCAAGGTGAGGTTGTCTTCCTCCCACAAAACCGTCAGGACCAGATACTGCGGGTAGGTTAGCCCCAGACTGTTGAGCTTGTCGCGGTATGTCTTGGTGATGGCGCGCGAAGCCGCATAAAGGGCGAAGCAAAGCTGGTGCTCAAGTTTGAGCAATTCAGCACTTTCTGAATGTTGCGCCATGTTTTCCCACTCAGCCTTTCGAGGGACACTTTGCCCGCCGCAGCGGATGCACCCAAAAATTGCGGCAAGGCTCCTGCCGGAATTTGGTTTGCTCAATCGTTGCCCAAACCCGAACAACAGTTTCTAATTTAGTACACTAAACTCTGAAATCTGTCCCGCCGTTTTCACGCACACAAAAAAAGTGTCTGGAAGGGAATATCTTTGCAACCGGTCCCATGTTGGACACCCCAAACTTGGTAACCAAGGTCTTAACGCGACCTTAATGCGTCTGTCGTATCCCCTGGTGCACGTCAGTGTGGTGTGTGCCCAAGAGGGGGAACCGTTGGCCGCACAATGTAAACCGGGAAGGCCTTCGCCCAGTCGGCGCGGGCACATCAGTATGATCGTTCAACACGTAACGAACCGCTTTCAGGCGCCTCTTTGCGTTCGAGGCGCGGCGCGGCGCCGGGTCCGGGCTGGCATTCCCGTTGGTCTCATTGTCTTTCTTTCAGCGTGCTCGGGTTCCGCTCCCGGCCCGCAGCCGAAGGTGCCATCGGGGTTTGCGCCGAGCGCTTACCAGGTCCCTGCTTCTCCCAGACCTACTGGAACCGGCGGTGCCATCCAAAAAGGGGGCGGCATTTACAAGGTCGGCAACCCCTATCAAGTCGCTGGTCAGTGGTATCAACCGCGCGAAGAGCCGGGCTATGACCGGGTCGGGATCGCATCGTGGTACGGAGAAGACTTCCATGGCCGCAAGACCTCGAACGGCGAAACCTATGACATGTCAGCGCTGACCGCTGCACATCCCACGTTGCCGATGCCAAGCTACGCCTACGTCACCAATCTCGCGAACAACCGGACCGTGCTCGTTCGCATCAATGATCGCGGGCCTTATACTCGCGGCCGTCTCATTGACCTGTCGAACAGTGCCGCGCGCGCGCTCGGCGTGATTTCACACGGCACGGCGCAAGTCAGAGTTCGCTACGCTGGTCCCGCTCCGCTTGACGGCAACGACTGGAAGGAACGGCGGCACCTCGCCTCCCAGCGGTGGCGTGACGGTTCATCTGCCGTTGCATCGGGCGCGGCAATGCCCGGCCCAAGGTTGAGCGAACCGCGGTTTGATCGGCCGGTTCAGCCTGAAGCCCCATCCTGGTCGCCCGATGTCTACCGCGCCGGGCTGCGCTCTGGCCTCGGTGGGCTATAGTCCCGCCAGCAAAGTTTCCGCCGGCGATGCGCTGATTATGTCCACTTGAACTGACAACACCTGCGGCACCAGCCGTGCATCTTCGCCTAACCGGCTTCGTTCCCGTTGACTCGCTGCGGCCTGAACCGAATAGTCGCGGCGAAGACTGCGCTGGCGTCCGGATGCATGCAATGTTTCATAACTGCAAAACATCACTCTGGCTGCTGCAGGGCTTTTGTTGCCTCGTTGTGGTTCTGGGTATGTTGCCGGCGACACCCGTCGCTGTCGCGCAGCAGTCAGGCGAGTTTGTTTCAAAGGCGCGCAACGCGATCCTTATGGATTTCGAAACGGGCTCGGTTCTCTATCAAAAAGCTGCCGACGATCTGGTGCCGCCTGCCAGCATGAGCAAGCTCATGACGATCGCCGTTCTGTTCAAGGCCTTAAAGGACGGCAAGGTCAAGCCCGACGAAGAATTCCTGATGAGCGAGAACGCTTGGCGCAAGGGCGGGGCGCCATCGGGCACGTCCGCGATGTTTGTGCCGATCAACACCAAGGCCCGAATTGATGAGTTGATCCAAGGCATCATTGTGCAATCGGGCAACGATGCCTGCATCGCCGTGGCCGAAGGTATGGCCGGTACCGAAGCGGCTTTTGCCAAGCAAATGGAAGACGAAGCCAGGCGTCTCGGTCTCAAGAAATCCACGTTCCGCAATTCGACAGGACTCGATGATCCCGAACACCTGATGACGGCACGCGAATTGGCGCTACTCGCCAAGCATCTGATCGGTGACTATCCCGGCCAATACGCGAGCTTCAGTCAAAAGGAGTTCGAATACCGCAAACACAAATTCTACAACCGCAATCCGCTCTTGAACACGGAGTTGGGCGTGGATGGCCTGAAAACCGGCCACACCCAGACTGCCGGCTATGGCATCGTTTTCTCGGCCATGAGCGAAGGGCGCCGGCTGATAGGCGTTGTGATGGGGCTTGCCGACGAGAAAGAACGAAAAGAGGAAGCACGCCGTTTGCTGGAATGGGGCATCAAAGCTTTTGCCAAGATGAAGCTGTTCAACGCCGGCGAAGAAGTCAGCAGCGCGCGCGTCTGGGGCGGCAGCACGTGGTACGTGCCGTTGACGGGCAAGGACGACGGTGATCTTGAAGTGATTTTGCCGCGCTTCCCGGCAAGCCAGAAACTCAAAGGCGAAGTTGTCTATCAGGGGCCGCTGAAGTCGCCGATTAAGAAGGGCGATCAAGTGGCGTTCTTGCGCGTGTCGAGTTCGGCAACTGTTGGTGGAACGCCCACGGCTGTCAGCGAAGTGCCGCTTTACGCCGGTGCCGATGTGGAGCCAGCCAGTTTTCTTTGGCAGGGTTTTGACAGCCTGTTGTTCTTGGGGCTCCGCGCCGTTCAGGATCGCGTATCGGGTACAACAACAGACACCGCTGTGCCAGAACCCGTATCCACCGAGGCCCCGCCTGCCGGTGCTCCTGTGCCGGGGACGGCGTCAACCGGTGCTTCGAAGAACAGCGTTGTGAAAACCGTGCCTGAGTGATCGGCCTTGCTGGCCGTCAAAGACCGAGCATCAGTTTGATATTCTGCACGGCAGCTCCCGCTGCACCCTTGCCCAGAT
The DNA here is from genome assembly GCA_031409575.1 of Hyphomicrobium sp. GTDB lineage: Bacteria > Pseudomonadota > Alphaproteobacteria > Rhizobiales > Hyphomicrobiaceae > JANNFX01. Next base: position 1,064 of record JANNXL010000337.1, on the reverse strand, counting down.
TGTCGAGCCGCGCCACCAGAACTGCCTGACGCAACTCGGGCTTGCCGAAAACATAAAGTTCGAGATCATCTGAGCCGGTCAGCGTTTCACCGGCGATCCGTCCGCTCATTGTTTTTGCAGCATCGCGCAGCACACGCACATGCGCGGCCCCTTGGTAATGCGTTGTGAGTGCACTTTCCAAATCTGCGATGCCGGGTTTTCCCGGCAAGCTGTCGAGATGCAGCGGAATTGACACCAGCATGCCTTGGCGGAAATTGCCGACCGAAGGAACGAAAATCGGCCGCTGCGTGAGGCCGGAATACTTTGTGAGTTCGGGAACGTGCTTATGATCCAGGCCCAGCCCATACAATTCGAAGTGCGGCGCAATGCCCGCCTCGTAGGCTTCGATCATGGATTTGCCGCCGCCCGAATAGCCCGAGACCGCGTTGACGGTGAGCGGCTGATCGGCGTCAATCAGGCCCGCATCAACCAGCGGCCGCAGCAGCGCGATGGCGCCCGTCGGGTAGCATCCCGGGTTGGTGATGAGCTTGGCGGCGGCGATTGCTTTTGAGTGACCGGCGGAGAGTTCTGGAAAGCCGTACGTCCAGCCCGGAGCGACGCGATGCGCGGTTGAGGCATCGACGATTTTTGGCGCCTTTTCGCCGAGGCTTTGGGCCAACGACACGGCTTCTTTCGCGGCATCATCGGGCAAGCACAGTACGACCAGATCGACCGCGGCCATAAGCGCTTTGCGCGCATCTGCATCCTTGCGTTTGGCCGCGTCAATGCTGCGCACCTCCAACCCAGCGACCTGCGCCAGACGTTCACGGATCTGCAAACCCGTTGTGCCGGCCTCGCCATCGATGAAAACGCTCGCGTGTCCGGTTGCTGCCATCTGCTAAGCTCCGCCTAGCCCAAGTCTGTGCTTGATCCCCTGGAACAAGGATTCAGAACACCCAACATCGTAGGTCTTGCAGGTCACCTCGTGTGAGCCCGAATAAATCATGTCGAGCGCCACCCAGAGAATGATCAACAGACCAACCCACGTGATCCAGGGGTATTGGATCAGCAGTTTCGCAATGAAG